>JAOPXW010000001.1 GCA_025964935.1 Friedmanniella sp.
ATCTGGGCGCGGCTCTCGACCTGGAAGACCCCGATCGAGTCGGCGCGGCACAGCATGTCGTAGACCGCCGGCTCCTCCTTGGGCATCGTGGCCAGCGTCCACTGCTCCCCCAGGTGCTCGGCGACCAGGCGCATCATGTGGTCGAGGGCGCCGAGCATGCCGAGCCCGAGCAGGTCGAACTTGACCAGGCCCATGGACTCGCAGGCGTCCTTGTCCCACTGCAGCACCGTGCGCTTGTCCATCCGCCCGCGCTCGATGGGGCAGACCTCGCCGATGGGGCGCTCGGTGAGCACCATGCCTCCGGAGTGGATGCCGAGGTGGCGTGGGGCGCCCATCAGCTCCTCGGCCAGGGCCACGACCGGGGCCGGCACCTCGTGGGCCGAGGGGTCGCCCATGTCGCCGGCGACGACGGCCTTCCAGCCGTCGATCTGCTTGGACCAGGCGTCCTACTGGCCCTGGGAGTGGCCCAGCGCCTTGGCGGCGTCGCGCACCGCCATCCGGGGGCGGTAGCTGATGACGTTGGCCACTTGGGCCGCGTTGTGGCGGCCGTAGCGCCGGTACACCTCCTGGATGACCTCCTCGCGCCGGTCGGAGTCGAAGTCGACGTCGATGTCGGGCTCCTCGTCCCGGCTCACCGACAGGAACCTCTCGAACGGCAGCTGGTAGCGGATCGGGTCGACGGCGGTGATGTTGAGGACGAAGCAGACCACCGAGTTGGCCGCCGATCCTCGCCCCTGGCAGAGGATGCCCCGCTCCCGGGCGAAGGCGACCATGTCGTGCACGATCAGGAAGTAGCCGGGGAAGTCCTTCTCCTCGATCACCCCCAGCTCCCGCTGCAGCCGCGCCTCCGCCTCCTCCCGGCAGTGCGGGTAGCGCAGGTCCGCACCCCGCCGGGCCAGCTCTCGCAACCAGCTGATCGGGGTGTGGCCCTCGGGCACCTCCGGACGGGGGAGCCGCGGCGAGGCCTGCTGCAGGTTGAAGGCACAGTCGTCGGCGATCTGCACACTGCGCGCCACCGCCCCCGGATAGCGGAAGAACCGCTGGGTCATCTCCACCCCCGACCGCAGGTGGGCTCCCGGACCGGCCAGCCATCCGTCCATGTCCGACAGGCTCCGGCGGGCCCGGACCGCCGCCATGGCCGCCCCCAGCCGGGCGTCGGAGGGAGTCGCGTAGTGCACGTTGTTGGTCGCCACCACCGGCAGCCCGTGGTCGGCGGCCAGGCCCGCCAGGGCGTCGTTGGTGGTGGAGTCGGTGGGCTGCCCGTGGTCGATCAGCTCGACCTCGACGTGGTCGTGCCCGAACAGGGCCGTCAGCCGGTCCAGCTCGGTGGCCGCCGCCTCGGTCCCCCCGGCGGCCAGAGCCTGCCGCACCGCTCCCTTGCGGCAGCCGGTCAGGACCGTCCACCGACCGGCGGCCTCCGCGGCCAGCTCCTCCAGGTCGTAGCGCGGACGGCCCTTCTCGTCGCCCCGCAGCTGGGCCGCGGTGATGCTCCGGGCGAGCCGGTGGTAGCCGTCGACCCCGTGGGCCAGGACGAGCAGGTGCTGACCCTCCGGGTCGGCCACCCCGTTCTGGGGGGTGCGGAGGTCCAGGGACAGCTCGGCACCGTAGACGGTCCGCAGGTCGAAGGCCTGCGCCGCCTCGGCGGTGCGAGCGGCCGCGTAGAGACCGTCGTGATCGGTGACCGCGAGCGCTGACAGCCCGAGGCGTACCGCCTCCTCGATCAGCTCCTCCGGCTCGCTGACGCCGTCCAGGAAGCTGAAGCTGCTGTGGCAGTGCAGCTCGGCGTAGGGCACGACGGGGACCTCAGGGCGGCGGACCCGCTCGTTCTGGGCCTCGTACGCCGGACGCTTGCGCGAGTATCCCGGGGAGCTGTCGTGCTCGGGGTTGTCGAGCACGGGGCGCCCCGAGAGGCGACGTTCCAGCTCGTTCCAGGACACCGGCGGGTTAGACCAGCCCATGACGTCCTCCCCCGTCCGGCGCGAACGTCCCGGAACAGAACCGGGGACGTCGCCGGTCCCAGGCCCGGTCAGTCATAGCGCGCCTCGGTCCACCACTGGCCGTCCTCCACCACCAGCAGCCAGGCGCTGCCGTCCACCCCGACCAGCTGGAACCGCGCCACCTGTCGGGCGTGGGCGGGGTCCCACCACAGCTCGTCGATCGGCCATGGTCCCGCCCACGCCTGGACCTGGACCTGGGCCGCCCCCCGACCGGCCCGGAAGGTGGCGGGTGGGGCGCTCACCTGTCCTCGGTCGGTCACCTGGACCGGTCGTCCGTCCACCCCCAGCACCAGCGAAGGCAGGGGCTCGGCGAAGACCCGCGCCGGCGCCGGCGGGGGGATGCTCCCGGGCCAGGGCAGGGACACCCGGCGCGGCTGGACCCCGCGTTCACCCCAGGGGCTGGTCTGCTGGCGCGCCCGGGGACTGCGTCCGCCCTGAACGGCGGCGGTCAGCACCTCCTCCGGGCCCAACATGCCCTGCAGCCGGGCGATGCCGCGCTCCACGTGCTCGTCGACCGAGCTCCCCCACAGGCCGGCGCCGTGGTCGCCCAGCGACTCCACCCGCTCGGGGCAGAGGCGGACCTCGGTCACCGGCTCGGGGGCAGGGTCGGCCTGCAGCTGCCAGTAGAGCCGGTCGACGAGGTCGCTCGAGGCGAACCAGCGGGAGTGGGACCAGACCCGGGACCCGAGCCAGCCACGGTCCCCGAGCACCTCGATCCGCACCTCGGTCGCGACCAGGCCGTGACGGGAGAGCTCGGCGACGCACCGGTCCGCGGTCTGGCGGGTGCTGAAGACGACGGGCTCGATGGTCTCCAGCGGCGGGTCGAAGGTCACGTGCTGCTGGACCTCGACCGGGGGCCGACGCGAGCTCGCGACCCGACCGTCCTGACCCCGGGCCAGCCGGTGCAGCCGGGCGCCGTGGTGCCCGAACCGGGTGAGCACGTCCCGGGGGGACAGGGAGGCGAAGTCCCCCAGACTCCGGATGCCCAGGCGACGCAGCAGCGTCACCAGGTCGTGGTCCTCCAGCACGCTGATCGGGAGGTCACCCAGGAAGGCGGCGGAGCCCCCCGGCTCGACCACCCAGCAGTCCTGCGCCGGGGCCCGACGGGCGGCGTGCTCCGCGGCGAACAGACCGTCGGCCACCCCGGACCGGCTATCCCACACCCCTACCCCGACGAGCTGCTCGGCGACCACCGCGGCGGCCTCCCGCTCGCCACCGTAGAAGCGGCTCGGGACCCCGAGGGCGCAGAGCCCCGGTCGCAGCGGCGACACCCCCGACGCCACGTCTTCGACACTGCTCAGCACCGCCTCGAAAGCCCGTGCCTCCACCTCGGGGACGCGGTCCACCACGGCCAGCTCCGGACACCGGGACGCGGCGTCCCGCCGCCGCATCCCCCGGGCCACCCCCTCGGCCCGGGCGGCCGGTGAGCAGGCGAACACCTCGCCCTTGTCCACCACGGCCACCGGGGACCGGAGGGACAGCTCGTGGTGACCCGCCGCCGCCACCACCGGCCAGTCCGGGCACCAGAGGACCATGACGCGGGGATGGGCGAGGTCGGCGACCGCCACCCGGCCGCCGGTGGAGCCACCGACGCTCATCCCGCCACCTGGACCACGGCCCGGACCGCCGGCTCGGCGGCCCGGACCTGTCGGTCCGCCCCCGGCAGCCACAGCGGCACCGCACGGGTGGGCCCGGACTGGGTGACCTCGACCACGACCCGGCGACCGGCCAGTCGTCCGTGGCCGTGCCCGACCCCGTCCCAGGTGGAGGACGAGACCGAGAGGGTCGCCTCGCTGCGGGGCCAGGGTCCCCAGCTGAGGAGGGCGGCGTCCTTCTGCCGCATCCGGGACTTCAGCCTCGCGGCCTGGTGCTCACTGACCGGCGACGGCGGCTTGACCAGCACCAGGCCGGCCACGTCCAGCAGCCCCGCGGTCACACTGAGCCAGTGCTCCCCGGGTCGGGGCACCAGCACCACCCGGCCGAGGTCGACACCGAGGTGCTCGGCGGCCTCCAGCCCGAAGTCGGGCACCCCCACCACGGCGGTCCACTCACCCGCTTGGGAGGGCCCCGCCATCAGGGCCATGGCGAGACTGGGGCTGTCGACCGCGTACGTCGAGCCGGTGCGCAGGCGGATCAGGTCGCTGAGCCCGGGAAGCATCGGCAGACTGCGGCTGAGAGCCGACCCCTGCATGACCTGGACGCGCTGCTGCAGCTCCTGGATGCGAAGGGCTGCGGAGGGACCGGTCATGGGTCCATAATCGAACACATGTTCGACATCGTCAAGCGATCCGGCATGTCATTGCTCACACCCCGTGTGTCAGCCTTGACGAGGACCGGATAATCCGAGTGACACTCATGTCACCCGTCGGGCACCCTGATGCAGCCTGCATCACCAGGTCCCGACGAGTCCGAGGAGGGGTGCCCCGTGACCGCTGTCGTCGTCCTCAACACGGACAACACGGCGCTGCACAGCGTCTCGGTCCAGCACGCCGTCAAGATGCTGGTCCGTCAGGTGGCGACCGTCGAGGAGGCGCTCGAGGGACACCGGATCGGCCCCTACCCCTGGCCGGTCGTCCTCCGCCTCCTGCGCTACGTCAAGACGACCTTCCTGTACGCCCGCACCCCCGCCTGGTCCAAGCGCGGGGTGCTGCGCCGGGACCAACACCGCTGCGCCTACTGCGACGGCACCGCCGACACGGTCGACCACGTCCTCCCCCAGTCCCGGGGCGGGCCGAACACCTGGCTCAACACGGTGGCGGCCTGCACGCAGTGCAACAACCGCAAGGCCAACCGCACCCCGGCCGAGGCCGTCATGACCCTCGCCTACCGGCCGACGGTGCCGACCTGGCGGGAGGCGTACCATCGACGCTTGTGAGGCCCCTCAGGAGGCGGGCGTCGGCTCCGCCGGCGGAGTCCGACCCCGCCGATCCAGCCGTCGCGCCCGGACGACGGGGACCACCATGGTCGCGAAGACGAGGCTCGCCAGCAGGCTGGCCGCGGCGGCCACCACCCCCATCGGCACCGCTGAGGTCTCCCCGGCGATGCCGACCAGCGGCGCCGCGACCGCCCCGCCCAGGAACTGCAGCAGCCCCAGCAGCGACGAGGCGGTTCCCGCCTGGTCGGGATAGCCCGACATCGCCAGGGCCGCCGCGTTGGGGAAGACCAGACCGACCGCGCTCACCATCACGAAGAGGGACCCGACGAGGTAGGGCAGGCCGAGGTGGGCCAGCACCGTCGTGGCCAGGGCCAGGGCCCCGGTCAGGTTGAGCAGCAGCCCGATGCCCAGCACCCGGGCTGGTGACCAGTGCCGCGCCAGCCGTCCCCCCACCTGGGTGGCCACCAGGATGCCCACCGAGTTGGCCCCGAAGACGAAGGAGAACCCCTGGGGGGACAGGCCGTAGATGCGCTGCAGGACGAACGTGGCACCCGAGATGTAGGCGAACATGGACGCCCCGGCGAGTCCGCCCGACAGGGCCGTCCCCACGAAGAACCGGTCGCGGGCCAGCGTCGCGAACCCACGCCCCGTGGCCCCCAGGCCCCCGGACTGCCGCCGTTCCACCGGCAGTGTCTCGGGCAGACCCAGGGCACCCGCGAGCAGCAGCAGCACCCCGAACCCGGCCAGCACGCCGAACACGCCCCGCCAGCTCATCACCGAGGCCAGCTGACCACCCAGGACGGGCGCGACCACCGGAGCCAGACCCGAGATCAGCATCAGGCGGGTGAAGAACAGCACCAGCTCCCGGCCGGAGAACAGGTCCCGCGCGACGGCCCGGGCGATCACCAGCCCGGCGGCGCCGGCCAGCCCCTGCGCCAGCCGGAGCACCACGAGCACGGCGATGGAGGGGGCGAAGGCGCAGGCCAGCGAGGCGAGGAGGTAGAGGGCCAGGCCCAGGACCAGGGGCCGGCGCCGACCGAACCGGTCCGAGAGCGGGCCGGCCACCAGCTGGCCGACGGCCAGCCCCACCAGGCAGGCGGTGATCGAGAGCTGAGCCGCCGACGGACTGGCCCCCAGGTCGTCGGCCAGCTCGGGGAGCGAGGGCAGGTAGAGGTCGAGCGACAGCGGCCCGAACGTCGAGAGGAGCCCCAGGACGACGATGAAGCGCAGACGATGGGGCGGCCGGGCAGGCGGGGAGGACGTCGAGGGCACCGCTCCACTCTGGCAGAGCGGCCGCCCCCCGCCGTACGGCTGGAGCTCAGCCCACGCGCTCGGCGCTCCGGGACCTCAGGACCGCGTGGGTGCTGTCGAGGGCCTGCAGGGCGGCCCCGTACCCGTGCAGGGCGACCCCGCTGTAGAGGCAGTCGACCAGGGCCAGCTGGGCGATCCGACTGGACAGCGCCCCGGCGGAGAACGTCGTCTCCCGAGCGGCCGTGGTCAGCACCAGCTCGGCGGCGTGGGCGATCGGCGAGCCGCCGAAGTTGGTGATCGCCACAGTGGTCGCACCCCGGCGGCGGGCCACGGCCAGGGCGTCGATGGTGTCGGCGGTGGTCCCGGTGTGGGAGATCCCGACCGCCACGTCACCGGGCTGCAGCACCGCGGCCGAGGTGAGGGCCAGCGCGCCCTGCGACCAGACGAAGGACACCAGCCCCAGCCGGTGCAGCCGCTGGTGCAGGTCCTGCCCGACGAGGGCGCTCGCTCCGATGCCGTAGATGTCGACCCGACGGGCCTGGCTGAGGGCGTCGACCGCCTGGGCCAGCACAGCCAGGTCCATCGCCGCCCCGGTGTCGGTGATGGCCCGGGCGTTCATATGGCTGATCTTGGCCACCACGTCGGCCAGTGAGTCGTCCTCGGTGATGACCCCGGTCAGCGGCGGGCCGGCCTGCTGGTCCGACTCCTCCCACTGGGCCGCCCGGGCCAGGGCGATCCGCAGCTCCGGGTAGCCGCCGAGGCCGACGGCCCGGCAGAAGCGCAGCACGGTCGTCTCGGAGGTCTGGCAGCGCCTCGCCACCGAGGTGATGGAGCTCTCCGAGATCGCCGCCGGGTCCGCGAGGACCGCGTCGGCCACCCGCCTCTCGGCCGGCCGGAGGTTGGGCAGCGCCCCCCGCACCCGGATCAACACCGACGTCGTGTGGCGGTGCGGGTCGTTGACCTCGATCACCGGGTAGGTCGTCACAGCTCGGTCGCCTTCCTGACAGGGGATTCCTTGACCCTAACGGGGGCAACCTTCGGAGAGTATGCACATTTGGGGGCTTGATCGCCTTCCGAACCACCGGCGGTCCCGACCGGCTCAGGCGGTGGTCCGACCCCCCACGGGCAGACGCTCGGCCAGGAACGCGACCGTTCTCCGCCACGCCGCCTCCGAGGCCTGGGCGTGGAAGAACATCGGGTTCGGGTTGTCGAAGGCGTGACCCGCCCCGGCGTACGTCTCCACCTGCGCCCCCTGCGGCTCGACCGCGGTCCGGATCGCCTCCTGCGCGGCGACGTCGACGTAGCTGTCCTCCAGGCCGAAGTGGTGCAGGCTGGGCGTCCTCACCTGGGGCGCCAGCCCGGTCAGGCTGGGCAGGGCTGAGCCGTAGTAGCTGACCAGCACGGCCGGCTCGGTGACCGCGGCCACGTTGAAGGCCAGCCCGCCCCCGAAGCAGAACCCGATCAGGCCCGCCCCGCCGGTCACCTCGACCATGCCCTGCAGATGCACCAGGGCTGCGGCGACGTCGGCCACCGCCGTGTCCCAGTCGACCTGCTGGGCCAGGCCCAGGGCCTGCTCCAGCTCGTCCCCCGCGTCCGGGTCGATGACCTGGGTGTCGAGTCGCCAGTAGACCTCGGGGGCGAGCACGACGTAGCCGAGCTCGGCCAGGTCCTGGGCCCGGCGGCGGATGTAGCCGCTGACGCCGAAGATCTCCTGGACCAGCACCAGCCCCGGGCCACTGCCGCCCTCGGGTCGCCAGAGGTGGGCGGGCATCGGCCCGTCGGCGGTCTCGATGGTGGTCGTCGTGGGCTCGGGCGTGGTCATGCGGCCAAACTACTGGGTAGCTCCGCCGCCCCCCCGGTGGCCAGGAGCTGCCCCGATCCGAGGAGACGCCCGATGCCGGTGTGGGATCCCAGCACCTACCTGGAGTTCGCCGACGACCGCGGTCGTCCGTTCGCCGACCTGCTGGCCCGGGTCGCGGCCGAGGAGCCGACGACCGTGGTCGACCTGGGCTGCGGGCCGGGCCAGCTGACCGCCACCTTGGCCCGTCGCTGGCCGCGGGCCGACGTCCTCGGGCTGGACTCCGCGCCGGAGATGGTCGCCCGGGCCCAGGCGTACGGCGGCGAGCGGCTCGCCTTCGCGGTGGCGGACCTGCGGACCTGGGCGCCCGCGCGGCCGGTGGACGTGCTTCTCAGCAACGCGGCGCTGCAGTGGGTGCCCGACCACCGGGCCCTGCTGCCCCGGCTGCTGGCTGCGGTGGCTCCGGGTGGGTGGTTCGCCTTCCAGGTGCCCGGCAACTTCGCCGAGCCCAGCCACACCCTGCTGCACGAGCTGGCCGACCGGCCCGCCTACGCCCCGTACACCCGCGGTGTCGAGCAGCCGGCCGCCGCCGGACCCGCGGACTACCTGTCCGACCTGGTCGGGCTGGGCTGCACCGTCGACGCCTGGGAGACGACCTACCTGCACCAGCTCGACGGCCCGGACCCCGTCTTCCGCTGGGTCTCGGGCACGGGGGCCCGGCCGGTCCTGCAGGCCCTGCCGGAGGGTCTGCGGGAGGAGCTGGCGGCCGCGTACCGCGTACGGCTCCGGGAGGCCTACCCGGCGGTCGACGGGTGTACGGTGCTGCCCTTCCGTCGGGTCTTCGTCGTCGCGCGGACGCCCCGATGACCGCCCCCGTCGCGGAGTGGCACGTCGCCCGGCCCCTGGTCGGGGACCACCTCCGGCTCACCGCGCTGCGGTTGTCCGATGCGCCCGACTTCCTGGCCGCACTCGGTGACCCGGACGACGCCGCCGCGGTGCTGGCCCACCTCAACTACCGGATCGCCCCGGGCGACCTGGCTGCCGTCCGGAGCCGGATCGCGCTGATGCTGGCCAACCCGGACCAGGTGGCGTACGCCCAGCGCCGGCCGGACGGCGAGCTGGTCGGGACGACCTCCTTCTACGAGATCAGCCCGGCCACCCGGTCGCTGGCCATCGGCCACACCTGGGTGGGACGCCGCTGGTGGCGGACCGGGGTCAACACCGAGGCCAAGCTGCTGATGATGACCCGGGCCTTCGACGGGCTCGGCGCCGAGCGGCTGGTGTGGCACACCGATATCAGGAACGAGCGCTCGCAGGCGGCCATCGCCCGGTTGGGCGCCACCCGCGAGGGTGTCCTGCGCCACCACCGGATCCGGGTCGACGGAAGCTGGCGGGACACCGTCCAGTTCGCCATGCTGGCGGGTGAGTGGCCGCAGGCCCGTGACCGGCTGCGCTCCGCGCTGGCAGACTCGACCCGTGAGCACTGACGAGCCGGCCCTGGTGGTCCGACGCAACGACGAGGCGGAGCGCTACGAGGGCTGGATCGGCGACGACCAGGTGAGCGTCATCGACTACCGCCGGGTCGGTGACACCCTCGTCGTCACTCACACCGGGACCGAGCCCCGGTGGCGGGGCCGCGGCCTTGCCGGGGAGACCACCCGGCAGGCCCTGGACGACGTACGCCGACGCGGTCTGCGCGTCCGGCCGCTGTGCCCGTTCACCGTCGACTACCTCGACTCCCACCCGGAGTGCGCCGACCTTCGGGCCTGAGCCCGCGCCTCGGTCTGAGCGAAAGGCGGGCGGGAGCGGTCCGTCGGGACAGGGTGCGGGACGGCTCAGCCGTGCCGTCCGTGCGCATCGCTGACCCACAGCCCGACCAGCCCCCGGAAGTGGGCCACGAACCTCTCGTGCTCGGCCTCGGGGTAGGTCGCGACGACGGTCTGCACCAGCATCCGGTCGAAGGCCGGCGAGTCGACCCAGGCCAGCACCTGCTCCTCCAGGTGCGGCAGCGCCGCGGCGCAGAACTCCCGGTAGCGCACGGTGTCGAAGTGCTCGTCGGCCAGCCGCTGGTAGGCCCGGAGCTTGGCGGCGTAGTCCAGCTCGGGGTCGTCGGCCACCGCGAACCACGGGTCGGTGTCGACGTGCAGCCGGGCCCGCCGGTCCGTCGCCGCGCAGAACGCCGACCAGCGGACCAGGGCGGTCATGGCCCACGGGAAGTAGTAGTGCAGCGAGGTCAGGGCCACGTCGGGGCAGGCGTTGGCGTAGTCGATCGGCAGCACCGTGTCGCCCTGGATCAGCATCTCGCAGGAGTTGAACTCCCAGCGGAAGAACGCGTTGACCGTCTGGGCGATGGTGGTGACCTCGGCCCCGACCGAGGGGCTGAGGAAGTCGTGGTCGACGGCGTAGCGGTTGTGCATGGGCTCGTCGGGCCGGAAGTGCATCACCATCGACTCGGGGCCGATCGTGAGCGCCCGGGCGAACACGTCGTACGGCTCCACCGACTTCTGCAGGTGCATCAGCATCTCGCCCGACTGGTCATACGCGCTGAGCAGGTCGGCCACGTCGTCGACGCGGGAGACGCCCCGCCAGCCGCCACCGTCGAACGGCTTCATGAACAGGGGGTAGCCCATCTCGGCGGCGATCTCGGCCAGGTCGAACGGGTCGTTGTAGTTGCGGGCCGTGTAGGCCCAGCGGACGTTGTCGAGCGGGTTCTTGTACGGCACCAGGACGGTGTCGGGGACCTTCATCCCCAGCCGGATCAGGGCACAGTAGGCGGCGTGCTTCTCCATCGACTGGAAGGTGAAGGGGCTGTTCATCAGATAGACGTCGTCCATCAGGGCGACCTTCTTGAGCCACTCCCGCGGGTGGTAGTACCAGTACGCGAGCCGGTCGATGACGACGTCGTGGCGGGCCCGGTCGCGGAGGTTGAACGGCGAGATCCGGACCCGCTCCGTCTGCAGCAGATGGCTGCGGCCCTGGTAGTCGAACACCCCGAGCCCGGCCGCGATCGCCTCGAAGGCGGTCGGCCAGTCCTCCTCGGCCCCCAGCAGCAACCCCACCAGGTGGTTCCGCACCGTCATCGGTGTCCCCTCACGTCGAATCTCAGCAGAAGCGGGGAAGGTGGTGCGCCAGCTGACGCTGCCACCACTCCCAGTCGTGGCTCACATCCTGTCCCCACAGGTCGAGCTCGCAGCGGATGCCCTTCTCCTGCAGCATCGAGGCCATTCTGACGGTCGAGGGCAGGGCCTGGGTCGGATGGGTCTCCCAGGCGCCCTGCCCGGCCACCAGCAGCACCGACAGCCGGCTCCGCAGCCACTCCAGGTGGTCACCGGTCAGGTTGGGCACGTAGTCGCTGGGGTTGGCGAAGTAGGTGGCGTCCCCGCGGTCCCCCCACGAGCCCCAGGTCGTCACGTCGTAGTTGCCCGACAGCCCGATCGCCAGCGGGGCCAGGTCCGCGCGCTGCAGCGAGAAGTGCACGGCGTGGTAGGCGCCGAGGCTCACCCCCAGGGTGATGATCTCGGTCCCGGGTGCGGTCTCGTCGTGGATGAGCGGCACCACCCGGTGGGTCAGCCAGCGGGTGTAGACCTCGTGCCGGAGCGCCCGCTCCTCGGTCGGCAGGCCCTGGTCGGACCAGGTGTCCGCGTCCAGGGAGTCGACACAGAAGAGCTTCACCCGGCCCGCGTCGACCAGGTCGGCGACGGCCTCGACCATCCCGTTCGCCTCGAAGTCCCAGGCCCGACCGGCCTCGCTGGGGAAGACCAGGACCGGGCGGCCGTAGTGCCCGTACGCGATCACGGTCAGGTGGCGGTCGATGCCACTTCCGAGGGGGAGTTCGAGCTGGCGACGGTTCATCTGTCCAATCTCGCCCGACCGGCGCGACACGTCAACGGCTGCGGTCCTACCCCACCAGGGGACGGTCCTCCGCTACGGCGGGTCGACCCGCTCCCGGCCCGGCTCGGCCCGGTCCCGCAGCTCCGCCCGCGTGTCGACCGGCATCCGCAGCCCCGCGCTGCGGAGCTCCAGGTCAGCCAGGCGGTCCACCACGGCTCGGTCACCGGCCCGCCAGGCGGCCACCGGGTCCTCGCTGATCCGGCCCAGCAGGTGCAGGGGCTGGTGGGCCAGGGCGCGGAGCGCGAAGAGGTCGAGGTCGGCACCGGAGTCGAGGAAGCGCTGGGCGGCCCGGGCCTGCCGGTAGAACCGGACCCGGCGCGGCAGCCAGAGGAGCAGCAGGACGCTGACCGGGATCAGGAACGTCAGCCAGCCCGCGACGACCGCCAGGTTCTCGATGGTGCCGGCCTGGCGGTCGGCGGCGCTGATCAGGGTCCCGAGCGTGCCCGAGGCCGAGTCGAAGGGACGGCGGAGGTCGTCCCCGACCCCCGGCACCCGCGACGCCTGGGCCGCGGCGTCCTGCAGGTTGGCGGCCAGCTCGGCCGCGGTCCGGGCGGTCTGCCGGGCCGGTTCCGCCAGCACACCGACAGCCTGGTCCACCACCACCCCGACCAGGGCCCAGGCCAGCACCCAGAGCACCACCACCGTGTCCCCGAGCAGCTGCCCGGCCCGGCGGCCGGGGCGCTGAGCGTAGATTCCCATCCCCGGACCCTAGCCCGACGACACGGGCGAGGCCCCCCATCCACACCCGGGCCGCCGGCCGGCCGGGTGGCAGGATGAGTCGATGCGTGTGCTGCCCACCCGTCATCGAACCGCCGTCGGTCGTCCCCCGAGTCTCCTCCCCGACGAACCCGTCCGACCCAGACCAAGGGCCGTCGGTGCTGTCGTGGTGGCCCTGCTGCTCACCGGCTGCACGACCGGAAGTCCGGCGCCGAACCCGGGCCCCAGCGCTGACAGCGCCGCGGCGGCGGCCAACGGGCTGGCGGTGGCCCTGGCGGCCAAGGACGTCAGTGGGGTGCCGTTCGTCGGGGCCGCCGGTGCCGACGTCAACACCCAGCTGACCGGCCTGGTGCGGGGCATGGGTCCGGTGTCGCCCGCGGTCGCCGTCAGCCGGGTCGAGACCAGCGGGGACACGGCCACGGCCCGGCTCGCCTACACCTGGACCTTCCCGGGCGTGGCCCAGCCCTGGACCTACGAGAGCCAGGCCGGCCTGCAGCGTTCCGCCGGGGTCTGGCGGACCACCTGGCAGCCGGCCGTCCTCCAGCCCCAGCTCGACGGCAGCAACCGGCTGAGCCAGTCCCGGCTCGCCCCCCGCCGCGGCCAGCTGCTCGGGGCCGACGACACCGCCCTGGTCAAGACGCGCTCGGTCTTCCGGGTGGGGATCGACAAGGCCGCGGTGTCGGCCCCGACCGCCACCACCTCGGCCCGCCGACTGGCGTCGCTGGTCAAGGTGAGCCCCGCCGCGTACGCCGACAAGGTCGCCGCCGCCGGGGCCCAGGCCTTCGTCGAGGCCATCGTCTTCAGGTCCAACGACCCGGACCTCCCGGCCGGGCCGACGGTCCGCAGGATCCCCGGGGCGCTGATCCTGGAGGACCAGCAGATGCTGGCCCCGACCCGGGACTTCGCGCGTCCGGTCATCGGCGTGGTCGGGGAGGCCACCAAGGAGATCGTCGACGCGTCGCAGGGCACCGTCGTGGCCGGGGACCAGGTCGGTCTGACCGGTCTGCAGAAGCGCTACGACAGCCAGCTCCGCGGCACCCCGGGGGTGGAGGTCAAGCTGGTGCCGGCACAGATCGCCGCCACCCCGGGGGCCAGCCCCTCGCCGACCCCGGCCGGGCCTCCCGCCGACACCCCGGTCTCGGTGTTCGAGGCCCCCGCCGTGGCCGGTCAGGCGCTGACCACGACCCTGAGCCTGGACCTGCAGCGACTGGCGGAGTCGACGCTGGCCGGCACCAGGCCGGCCAGCGCCCTGGTCGCCGTCCGACCCTCCACCGGTGCCATCGTGGCTGCCGCCAGCGGGCCCGGCAGCGACGGTCAGTCCACCGCCACCACCGGCCAGGCTCCTCCGGGCTCGACCTTCAAGGTCGTCACGTCCCTGGCGCTGCTCCGGGCCGGCCTGACCCCCACCACCCAGGTCAGCTGCCCCACGTCGGTGACCGTGGACGGGCGGAAGTTCACCAACTACTCCGACTACCCGGCGGGCTACAACGGGCGCATCAGCCTGCAGACCGCCCTGGCCCAGTCGTGCAACACCGCGTTCATCGGGCAGCGGGGCAAGGTGACCGACTCCGAGCTGGCGCAGGCCGCCGGCTCGCTGGGGCTCGGCCAGGACTACGACGTCGGCTTCGCCTCGTTCTTCGGTTCCGTGCCGCCCGAGGACAGCCCCACGGGCCGGGCCGCACAGATGATCGGCCAGGCCAAGGTCGAGGCGTCCCCCTTGGCGATGGCCGCCGTCGTCGCCTCGGTCGCCCAGGGCGCCACCGTCGTGCCGCACCTGATCCAGGGCCAGAAGGCCGCCCCCAGCGGGACCCCCCTCACCTCGGCAGAGGCCGACCAGCTGCGTCGGATGATGCGGGCCGTGGTCACCCAGGGCAGCGGCCGGGTGGTGGCCGACCCCGGCGGCAAGCCGGTCATCGCGAAGACGGGGACCGCCGAGTACGGCACGGCGAAGCCGCCCCGGACGCACGCCTGGATGATCGCCGCCCAGGGCGACCTGGCCGTGGCGGTCTTCGTCGCGGACGGCAGCTCGGGTTCGGGCACCGCCGGCCCTCTGGTGAAGAGGTTTCTCGCCGGCAGTCGCTGAGGCGACCCCGCGGCGCGGCGATCTCACTAGGGTGGCTCTACCGGGCCGGTCGGTCCAGCCAGACGCGAAACGTCGGGAGGAAGGCAGGAGATGGGGACAGGTCACGGGCACGATCACGCCGACCTGGCGGGCCCCGGGGACCACCGGCGGGTGCTGGGGCTGGTGCTGGGGGTCACGGCCGCCAACTTCGTCGCCCAGGTCGTGGGGGCCGCCCTCTCCGGGAGCCTGGCGCTGGTGGCCGACGCGGGGCACATGCTGACCGACACGATGGGTTTGGTGCTCGCGCTGGTGGCCGCCACCCTGGTCCAGCGGGCGGCGGACCGACGCCGAACCTGGGGCTTCCGACGGGCCGAGGTCCTCTCGGCGGCCGCGCAGGCGGTGGTCCTCACCGGTGTCGCGGTCTACGTCCTGGTCGAGGGCATCCGCCGGCTGCTGCACCCGCCGGTGATCGCTCCCGGGACGATGCTGGTCTTCGGCATCGTGGGCCTGGTCGGGAACGGGGTGGCCATCGCCCTGCTGACCCGCAGCCGGGCCGCCGACCTCAACCTCCGTGCCGCCTTCCTCGAGGTGGTCAACGATGCCCTGGGGTCGGCCGCGGTCATCGTGGCGGCCGTGGTCATCGCCACGACCGGCTGGTGGCGGGCCGACGCCGTGGTGTCGCTGCTGGTCGGGGGGCTGATCCTGCCCCGGGCCGTGCTCATCCTCCGTGACACCGCGGCGGTACTGCTCGAGTCGACCCCGAAGGGCCTCGATCTCGACGAGGTCCGTCGGCACCTGCTGGAGACCGAGCACGTGCACGAGGTGCACGACCTGCACGCCTCCCAGATCGCCACCGGGCTGCCGGTCCTCAGCGCGCACGTGGTGGTTGATGACTCCTGCTTCGCCAACGGGCAGCTGCCCGCGCTGCTGGACGAGCTGCAGCGCTGCGTCGCCGACCACTTCCCGGTCAGCATCGAGCACTCCACCTTCCAGTTCGAGCCCCTCAGCCACTCCGCGCACGAGCCCGCCCGGCACGCCTGACCCCGGGTCCGCGTCGAGCGGCGCCGCACCGGGGAGCGGCGGCGCGCAGCCGCTCACGGGACGCGCACCCGGTGCCCGGCCGGCACGGCGAGCCACCCCCGCTCGTCGCCCTCGACCAGCCCCAGGTCGTCCAGGGCGGCCAGGGCCGCGAGGCAGCGCGGAACCGCCACCCCGGCGGCCAGGGCGATATCACCGGCCATGGCCCGGCGGCGCGACGGGACGGCCTCGAAGACGCTCAACAGCGAGGGGTCCAGGTCGTCGGTGACGCGTCGGGGTCCCTGCGCCAGCGGGAGCAGGCTCTCCCCCGCGTCGGCGATCAGCTCCAGCACCTCGGCTCCGCGGGTGACCAGACTGGCCTGACCGTTCCTGATCATCAGGTGCGGCGCGACCGAAGCGGCCGAGTAGACCGGTCCCGGGACCGCCATCAGGGGCCGCTGGCACTCCAGCGCCCAGCCGGCGGTGTTCCGGGCCCCGGACCGCAGCGCCGCCTCCACCACCACCGTGCCCCGTGACAGGGCCGCGATCAGCCGGTTGCGGGCCAGGAACCGGACCCGGGTGGGGTGCGCTCCCGGCGGCAGCTCCGAGACGATCAGGTGCTCCCGGGCCAGGACCTCGAACAGCCCGGTGTTGCCGGCCGGGTAGCCGACGTCGACCCCGTTCGCCACCACCCCCACGGTGCGGCCCCCGGCGGCGAGCGCGCCCCGGTGGGCGGCAGCGTCGATCCCGAAGGCCCCGCCCGAGACCACGGTCACCCCCGCCTCGGCCACCTCCGCAGCCAGGTCGGCGGCCACCCCGCTGCCGTAGGCCGTCGCCGCCCGGGACCCGACCACGGCCACCGACCGCGCCATCAGCCCGGCGAGGTGCCCGGGCCCCCGCAACCACAGGCCGAGCGGCTCCCCGCCCCGCCGCTGGATCGTGTTGGCGAAGCGCAGGTCGTCGGCGCCCGCCGCCCACTCCTCGTCCCCGGGGACGACGAAGCGCACCCCGGCGTGCTGGAGCCACTCGTCCTCCGGCGGCGAGAGGGTCGCCGCCCGTCGAGCCGCCTGCTCCCCGAGGGCCCCCTCCCGCACGCCCGCCCAGGCCGCCTCCGCCCCGACCTGGACCACCAGCTCGGCCACCGCCGGGTCACCGCCGTCCATCACGCACGTCAGAGCCATCCGGGCCCGTCGGTCCGCCGCGGTCATCGCCCCGCCTCGCGGACCAGGGTGCCCGGCTGCTCGCCCCGGCGCATCGCCAGGGCCACCGCGACGTCGTCGGCGGCCGGCCGGTCCCGACCGCCCAGGTCGGCCAGCGTCCACGCCACCCGGAGCACCTTGTCGACCCCCCGCGCGCTCAGCCGGCCGCGGTTGTAGGCGTCGTCCACCAGGGACAGGCCGTCGGGCAGCGGCAGGTGCCGACGCAGGTAGGGACCCGGCACCTCGCCGTTGGTGCTCCAGCCCGTGTCGCCGAGTCGGCTGCGCTGCCGGGCCCGGGCGACCTGGACCCGCTCGGCCACCACGGCCGAGGGTTCGGCGCGCTCCAGGGCCGCGCGCAGGTAGGTCTTGCGGAGCGGCAGGAACGCCTGGGAGATGTCGACCCGGTCCCGGACCGGGCCCGAGATCCGCTCGGCGTAGCGACGGACCGCCACCGGTGGACAGCGGCACTCCGCCCCGGGGGTGGCGGCGAGGCCGCAGGGGCAGGGGTTCGCGGCGAGGACCAGCTGGAAGCGTGCCGGGTAGCGGACCTGGACCTCGCTCCGGGCCAGCGTGATGCTGCCCGCCTCCAGGGGCGTCCGCAGGGAGTCGAGAACCTTGGCCGGGAACTCCGGGGCCTCGTCCAGGAACAGCACGCCGAGGTGGGCGCACGAGATGGCGCCCGGCCGGGCCACCCGGGCCCCGCCGCCGACCACGCTGGCCACCGAGGCCGAGTGGTGCGGGTCGCTGTAGGGCGGTCGGGTGACCAGCCCGGTGGCCAGGTCGCGCCCCGCCAGCGAGTGCACGGCCGAGACCTCCAGCGCCTCGGCCAGGGTCAGGTCCGGCAGCAGCCCCGGGAGCCGCTCGGCCAGCATGGTCTTGCCGACCCCCGGCGGGCCGTGCAGGTACATGTGGTGCCGCCCGGCCGCGGCCACCTCCAGGGCCCACTTGGCCTCGACCTGCCCGACCACGTCGGCCAGGTCCAGGGTCCGGGGCGGCTCCGAGGTCGGGGGCTCGACCGTCGTGACCCGCTCCGGCTCGACGTCCGGCACCGGGTCACCCCGCAGCACCGCGATCAGCTGGGCCAAAGACCTCACGCCGAGTACGTCGACCCCGTCGACGAGGGCCGCCTCGCCGGCCTGGGCCGCCGGCACCACGACCCGGGTGAACCCGGCCTGACCGGCGGCCAGGGTGGCCGGCAGCACGCCCCGCACCGACCGGACCCGCCCGTCCAGGCCCAGCTCGCCCAGGAACACCGTGCGCACCAGCTCCACCGCCGGGATCACCGCGGCCGCCGCCAGCACCGCCGCGACGATGGCCAGGTCGTAATGGCTGCCGGTCTTGGGCAGGGTGGCCGGCGACAGGTTGATGGTCAGCAGCGTCGTCGGCCACTGATGCCCGGTGTTGGCCACGGCGGCCTTGCAGCGGTCCCGCGCCTCGTAGAGCGAGGTGTCGGGCAGGCCCACCAGCACCGTGCGCGGCAGTCCGCCCCCGATGTCGGCCTCGACCTCGACCACCCGTCCGTCCAGCCCGACGAGGGCGACCGACCAGGCGCACGCCATGGCCATCTCAGCCCACCGCCCGGACGTGGCTGACCTCGGGCGCGCGTCCGCGCACCAGCAGGACCCCGACCGCGTCGATCCGGACGGCGGGGACCGGCCCCTGGTGGCCGGTCAGCCACTCGGCGGCCAGCTGGCGCAGCTTGCGCATCTTGGCGTACGTGATGGCCTCCAGGGGGTGCCCGAACCCGAGCCCCCGCCGGCACTTGACCTCGCAGAACACCACGGTGGTCGCGCCGGACGACTCGTCGAGCGCGATGATGTCCACCTCGCCGACCCGACACCGCCAGTTGCGGGCCAGCACCGTCATGCCCTGACGCTCCAGCTCCGCCACCGCCAGGTCCTCGCCCCGCGCCCCCAGCTGCTGCCGTACTCCCGGCTGCCCCATGTCGCACCTCCACCCAGAGGATGCGGATCCGCGGGCCGAACCGGTCGCCCCGTCCGCCCGGCTGTGGACAGCGACGCCGGCCTGAGCCCTGTGGACAGCCACCTGCCCGGCGGTCGGCAACGACGACCGCCCCCGACCAGGACGGTCGGGGGTGGTCGGTCACGCCGGGGTCAGGGCCTCAGCCGGCTCAGACCTCCTGGCGCCAGGAGAACTCCGGGGCGAAGCCGAGCAGCCGGCGGGCCTTGTCGATGCCCAGCGGGGACTCCTGCGGCGCCAGGGCGCGCTTGTGGGGAACGTCGCCGTACCGGGCGGCGATCAGGTCGTTCACGTCGCCGTCCAGGACGATGTCGGGCGAGGCGATGACGAACACCTCGACCCCGGGCCGGTCGTAGGCCAGCGCCTTCTCCACGGCCTGGGCCCCGTCCCGGGCGTCGATGTAGGACCACAGGTTGAAGCGCCGGGCCTCCTCGGAGAAGGACGGGAACTCGGCGTAGTCCTCGACCCGCATCACGTTGGAGAAGCGCAGCCCGATCATCGACAGCTCCGGGTTCCAGCGGCAGAACTGCGCCGCCATCTTCTCCTCCAGGTGCTTGACCATGGAGTAGGTGGAGTTCGGGAGCTCGACCTCCTCGTCGACCGGGACGTAGGGCGGGGCGTCGTCGAAGGGCAGGCCCAGGACGGTCTCGCTGGAGGCCCAGACGACCTTGCGGATCCCGGCGAGCTTGGCGGCCTGGAAGACGTTGAAGCTGGCCGCGCTGTTGTTGGCGAAGGTGACGGCGTTGGTGGTCAGGCCCGGCGCCGGGATGGCGGCGAGGTGGACCACGGCGTCGACGTGGTCGTACGCGTCGTCGATGCCGGTGAACGCCTCGGCCACCGCGCCGAAGTCGGTGAGGTCGATGCGGAGGAAACGGGCGGCGGAGCCGGCGACGGGGCGCTGGTCGAGGTTGGTGACCTGGTGGCCGGCGTCGACCAGCTTCTCGACGACGACCGCTCCGAGCTTGCCGCTGCCTCCGGTAACAAGAATGTGCATCGGGTCAGCCTAGTTGAGGGCAGAAAACGTACCAATTCGCCCGGGCCGGGGACGCCGACGGCCACCGACCACCCCGGACGGGGCAGCAGGTGGCCGTGACGCCCAGGCCTGGGCGGTGACGTTCCGTCAGGCCGGGGTCTTGTTCGCCTGGTCCGACTTCTCGGCGCCCGCCTCGAGCGAGTCACCCGCGGGCAGCTCGTGATGTCCACCGAACTGCTGCCGCATGGCTGACAGCACCTGGTTGGCGAAGTGGTCCTCGCCGCGGGAGGCGAACCGCTCGAACAGGGACGCGGCCAGCACCGGCGCCGGCACCCCGACGTCGACGGCGGCCTTGACGGTCCAGCGGCCCTCACCGGAGTCCGACACCCGACCGGCGAGGCCGTCGAGCTGGGGGTTGGCCGTCAGCGCGGCCGCGGTCAGGTCCAGCAGCCAGGACGAGATGACCGACCCGCGGCGCCAGAGCTCGGCGACCTTCGCGGTGTCGATGTCGAACTGGTAGTACTCCGGCTCCTCCAGCGGGGCGACCTCGGCACTGTGCTCGGCGGCCTTGATCCCGGCGTCGGCGTTGTGGATGATGTTGAGGCCCTCGGCGAAGGCGGCCATGATGCCGTACTCGATGCCGTTGTGGACCATCTTGACGAAGTGGCCGGCACCGGAGGGCCCGCAGTGCAGGTAGCCCTGCTCCTCGGCCCCGAGCTCGCCCTCACGTCCGGGGGTCCGCTCGACCTCACCCGGCCCGGGCGCGATGGTCTTGAGGATCGGGTCGATGATGTCGACCGCGTAGTCGTCCCCGCCCACCATCAGGCAGTAGCCGCGCTCCAGGCCGAAGACACCGCCACTGGTGCCGATGTCGACGTAGTGGATGCCCTTCTCCTTGAGCTTGGCCGCCCGGCGCACGTCGTCGCGGTAGTTGGAGTTGCCGCCGTCGATGATGATGTCGCCGTCCTCGAGCAGCGCCGCGACCTTCTCGACCGTCTGGCCGGTGATGCCGGCCGGGATCATCACCCACACGACCCGGGGGGTCGACAGCGCACCGACGAACTCCTCCATCGTGGCGGCACCGGTGGCCCCCTCGGACTCCAGGCCCTTGACCGAGTCCGGGTTGACGTCCCACACCACGCAGTCGTGCCCGTCGCGCATGAGCCGACGCACGATGTTGGCCCCCATCCGTCCGAGGCCGATCATCCCGAGCTGCATCCAGAAACTCCCATTCGTCGAAGACCGAAAACATAACAGGGTGACGGCCGTCGCGGACGAGGAGGTCAGTCGCTGCCGGTGACGCTCTTGGGCACCTCGAGGTCGCTGTGGGCGATCTCCTCGATCGAGACGTCGCGGAAGGTGAGCACCTTGGCGCTCTTCACGAAGCGGGCGGGCCGGTACATGTCCCAGACCCACGCGTCGCCCATCGAGACCTCGTAGTAGACGTCCCCGCCCTCGGTGCGGACCTTGAGATCGACCGCGTTGCACAGGTAGAACCGGCGCTCGGTCTCCACGGCGTAGGTGAAGATCCCGACGACGTCCTTGTACTCCCGGTAGAGCTGGAGCTCCAGCTCGCTCTCGTACTGTTCCAGATCTTCCGCGCTCATGACGTCCCGACTCTAGTTGTTCGCGACACGTTGACGAAGCGCATCCGATGGGTGGCGGACGGCCCGTACGCGTCGAGCTTCTCCTGGTGCAGCGGCGTGCAGTAGCCCTTGTGGATGGCGAACTCGTACGCCGGGTACACCTCGTGCAGGTCCCGCATGAGGCGGTCCCGGGTCACCTTGGCGATGATCGACGCCGCCGCCACGCAGGCCGCCACCCGGTCACCCTTCCACACCGCGAGCCCTGGCACACCCAGGCCGTCGACGGGGAAGCCGTCGGTGAGCACGTACGTGGGGGCGAGGTCGAGCCGCAGCAGGGCCATCCGCAGCGCCATGATGTTGGCGACGTGCATCCCCAGCGCGTCGCACTCCTGCGGCTCGACCGCGACCACCGACCAGGCCAGGGCCTTGCGGGTGATCTCGCCGTACAGCCGCTCGCGCTCCTTGGGGGTGACGAGCTTGGAGTCCCGGAGGCCCTCGATCTGGCGCGACCGGGCGTCGGACAGGATGACGGCGCCGGCGACCAACGGTCCCGCGCAGGCCCCGCGGCCGGCCTCGTCGGCCCCGGCCACCGGGTCGAACCCGACGCGGTGGAGGGCCCGCTCGTAGCCGTACAGGCCGCTGTTGCGACGGACCAGCAGCGAGCTCCCTTCCGGGGTGCGGGCCATCAGCAGGTCACCCCCTTCGGCTTGATCACCGCTTCCTCCGGCGCGGGGTCCGCGGACGGCGGCACCGAGGCGAAGGTGGCGGGGGTACGCAACCGGGTGGCCCGGTCGAAGGGGGCGGCGATGGCGAAGGCGGGACCGACGACCGTGCTGAGCGGCGGGAAGGCGATCTGACCCTGTCGACCGTCGGAGGACAGGTCGGCCAGGTGGCAGCGCGAGTCGGCCGAGACGTCTCGGTGGTCGCCGAGCACGAAGATCCGGTCGCGGGGCACCACGACCTCGAACCGGGTCTCCGAGGGCACCACCTGGGTGCCGTCGGGATCGGTGTAGAGATACCCGCGCTCGTCCAGGGCCTGGCCGTTGACGGTGATCCGGTCCTGCTTGTCGCAGCAGATGACCCGGTCCCCGGCGGTGCCGATGACCCGTTTGATGAGGTGCCCGGGGGTGCTCTGGGTGGGGATCCCGACGAACTCCAGCACCCGGTCGAACGGGCCCGGATCGGCGCTGGACTCGTTCAGCCAGCCACCCGGATCCTCGAAGACGACCACGTCACCGCGGTGGAAGTCGGTGATCTTCTGCACCACGACCCGGTCGCCCACCAACAAGGTGTTCTGCATCGAGTCGGACGGGATGATGAACATCTGACCGACCAGGGCCCGCAGCAGCGAGGACACCACCAGGGCCCCGACCACGACGAACAGCAGCTCCTTGGCCAGCGAGCGGCCACGTCCGGTCCGCGGCGCGGCGGAGGCCCGGTCTTCGGTGGTGGTCAACAGCTCGCCTCGGCGCCGGCGTCGATGGTGGCGGCGGCGGGCGCGGGGGTGGTCGCCGCGGGCACACCGGCCAGGCTGGCCGGGATCGGCAGCCGGTGCCGGCGCTCGAACGGCCACACGACCGCGATGGCGCGACCCACGACGAGGTCTTCGGAGACGAAGGCGTTCTCGCCCTTGGCCTCGCCGGCGGCCACGTCGTTGAGGTGGCAGCGGGAGTCACGGCTGTTGCCGCGGTTGTCCCCCATCACGAAGATGCGCTGGTCGGGGACGACGACGTCGAAGCGGATCGAGGACGGCTCGCTGGGGTCCGCGAGGTAGTCGGACTCGTCCAGGCTCCGGCCGTTGACGCTAAGCCGACCGTCGTTGTCGCAGCAGATGATGTGGTCTCCGGGCAGGCCGACGATCCGCTTGATCAGGTGCTCGGTGCTGGTGTCGGGCAGCACGCCCACGAACTGCAGCGCACGACCGACCGGCCCCCGGGCGGGAGCGCTCTCCCCGCTCAGCCAGCCGCCGGGGTCGGCGAACACCACCACCTCGCCCCGTTGCTCCTTGGTCAGCTTCTCGACCACGACCCGGTCGTTGACGAGCAGGGTGTTCTCCATCGACTCCGAGGGGATGATGAACATCTGCCCCACGAAGCCCCGGAGCAGCGACGCCACGACGACCGCCCCCACCACCACAGCCAGAAGCTCCTTGGTGAAGGCGATCGCGTGCTGACCGAACGACAGCCGCCGAGGCGGGTCGCTCCGGTCCGTGACGTCAGACAATCCGGTGAACCGGCCGTCAGTGCGCTTCGCGCTTTTCCTTGATCTTGGCGGCCTTGCCGCGCAGACCGCGGAGGTAGTACAGCTTGGCGCGGCGGACGTCACCGCGGCGGTCGATCTCGATGTGGTCGATGATCGGGCTGTGGACCGGGAAGGTCCGCTCGACGCCGACGCCGAAACTGACCTTGCGGACGGTGAACGCCTCGCGCACACCGTCACCGGCGCGGGAGATGACGACACCGGCGAAGACCTGCAGCCGGGAACGGTTGCCCTCGACGACCTTGACGTGCACCTTGACGGAGTCGCCGGGGCGGAAGGACGGGACGTCGGTACGCAGCGACGCCTGGTCGAGCTCAGTGATGAGCCTGCTCATGATGGGTTCCTCACCAGTGCCACAGGTCACCAGGGATCGAAGTTCTGATCAGGGTCCCCACCGGCGATCAGACCCCCTGTGGCAGGAGTCGCTGACGAGGACAACAGCGGCCAAGTCTGCCACAGTCCCACCCCCGCCCGCGAACGCAGCGCGAGGGCGGGCCGGACCACCGGACGGCGGCTGGCGCGCCCCGACGGGTCCCGCCCGTCGGGTTGTGGTGTGCTGGCCGGGTGCGTGGAGGCCCGGGGTCACAGAACCCTCCTGTGACGCCCGTCGTCCGGACGGGCCGCCGGGGGCCACGTCCGCGTGGACCGGTCGCGCTCGCCCGCCTGCTGCTCGGTCCGGCGGTGGGGCTGAGCCTGCTCACCGGCTGCACCTCGCCCAGCCCGGCACCCCGTCCCTCCCCGACCACCCCTGCCGCGACCACCCCTGCCCCGACCACCCCGTCCGCGACCCCGGTCCCCCGGACCCTGGGTCCGTCGAACCGCGTCCGCGCCTCCGACCTGCCCGATCCCGACGGCGGGGGCCGGATCGAGGCGTACGCGCGGCACCGTCGCAGCCTGGACCACCTCAGCCGGTGCCAGCCCGCTCCGCTCGCCTCGCTGAGGGCCGCCCAGACCTCGGTGGTGTCGTTCCGCGCCGTCGCCTCGGGGTCCAACCCGGCGAGCTCACCGCTGGCCGGGCAGCCCACCAGCTACGTCGTCGCGCTGCAGTTCGCCGACGAGACCGCCGCCCGCCGGGCCTACGACACCGTCCGCGGCTGGGGCAGCACCTGCCGCGCGCAGGGGCGGACCGCCGACGGCGTGCGGCTGCGCAGCGGGGGCACCGACTGGACGGCCGTCCCCGCGCCCCCGGCCACCGCCGAGGTGGCCGAGGTGGTCTACCGCGGCCCCGGCAGCACGGCCGGCCGGGCCTACTGGGAGAGCACCGGGCTGGTCCTGGTCGGCGACCGGCTGGCTCTGACCGTGCACCTGTTCTACGCCGCCGAGTCCGTCTACAGCCTGGTCATCACCGCCGACGACGAGGAGGCGGGGTTCCCGCACCCGCAGCGAGGGCTGACGGCCGCGACCGCCACCGCCCTGGCTCGCTGACACGCGGGCCCACCGGGGGGCGGACATGCGGACGGGCCCGTCCGCCGATGGCGGACGGGCCCGAACCGGGTGGGGCGCCGGCCTACCTGGAGCCGTGCAGCATGGCGCCGAGCAGGTCCCGGTTGAGCCGGGAGATGGTCTCCAGCGGGATGCCCTTGGGGCAGACGGCGGTGCACTCACCGATGTTGGTGCAGCCTCCGAAGCCCTCCTCGTCCTGCTGCCCGACCATGCCCAGGGCGCGGGAGTCGCGCTCGGGCTGGCCCTGCGGGAGCATCCCGAGGTGGGTGATCTTGGCGGCGGTGAACAGCATGGCCGAGCCGTTCGGGCAGGCGGCCACGCAGGCCCCGCAGCCGATGCAGGTCGCGGCGTCGAAGGCGTGGTCAGCCTGGTTCTTCGGAATCGGGGCAGCGTGTGCGTCCGGCGCCGTGCCGGTCGGTGCGCTGATGAACCCGCCGGCCTGGATGATCCGGTCGAAGGCCGAGCGGTCGACGATCAGGTCCTTGATGACCGGGAAGGCCTCGGCCCGCCACGGCTCGATGTCGATCACGGCGCCGTCGGCGAAGGACCGCATGTGCAGCTGACAGGTGGTCGTCTGCTGCGGGCCGTGCGCGACCCCGTTGATGACCACGCCGCACGAGCCGCAGATGCCCTCGCGGCAGTCGTGGTCGAACGCGATCGGGTCGTCACCCTCCATGGTCAGCCGCTCGTTGAGCACGTCCAGCATCTCCAGGAACGACATGTGCTCGGAGACGTCGGGCACCTCGTAGGAGACCATCTGGCCCTCGGCGTCGGCGTGCGGCTGACGCCAGACCCGTACGGTGATGTTCACTGCTTGTGACCCTTCGCTCGTGTGCTCGTTGTGCCTGCGGTGGGCACTACTTGTAGCTCCGCTGCTTCATCTCGACGTACTCGTAGACCAGGGGCTCCTTGTGCAGGACGGGCTTGCCGTCCTCGCCGCCGAACTCCCAGGCACTGACGTAGGCGAACTCGTCGTCGTGCCGCAGCGCCTCGCCGTCCTCGGTCTGGCTCTCGGCCCGGAAGTGTCCCCCACATGATTCGCGGCGGACCAGCGCATCGATGCACATCAGCTCACCGAGCTCGAAGAAGTCGGCGACCCGGCCGGCCCTCTCCAGGGCCTGGTTGAGCTCCTCGTTGGTGCCGAGCACGTTCACGTCGGACCAGAACTCGGTCTTCAGCTCGCGGATCCGGCTGATGGCCTTGCGCAGGCCCTCCTCGGTCCGCTCCATGCCGCAGTAGTCCCACATGATGTGACCCAGCTCGCGGTGGAACGAGTCCACCGTGCGAGTGCCCCGGATGGAGAGCAGCTTGTCGATCCGGCTGTGCACCGCCTCGACGGCCTCCACGGCCGCGGGGTGGGTGGCGTCGACCTTCGGGAACGGGCCGGCGGACAGGTAGTCGTTGATGGTGTTGGGCAGCACGAAGTAGCCGTCGGCCAGACCCTGCATCAGGGCGCTCGCCCCGAGCCGGTTGGCCCCGTGGTCGGAGAAGTTGGCCTCACCGGTCACGTACAGGCCCGGGATGTTGGACGACAGGTCGTAGTCGACCCAGAGCCCGCCCATCGTGTAGTGCACGGCCGGGTAGATCCGCATCGGCGTCTCGTACGGGTTCTCGCCGGTGATCTGGGCGTACATGTCGAAGAGGTTGCCGTACTTGGCCTCGACGGCCTTGCGGCCCAGCCGCTGGATCGCGTCGGCGAAGTCCAGGTAGACCCCGAGCCCGCCCGGACCCACACCGCGACCCTCGTCGCAGACGTTCTTGGCCGCCCGGGAGGCGATGTCGCGCGGGACCAGGTTGCCGAACGCCGGGTAGATCCGCTCCAGGTAGTAGTCCCGCTCGGCCTCGGGGATCTCGCGGGGGTCCCGCTTGTCCTCCCCGCTCAACGGCACCCAGATGCGGCCGTCGTTGCGCAGCGACTCGCTCATCAGGGTCAGCTTGGACTGGTAGTCCCCGCTCACCGGGATGCAGGTCGGGTGGATCTGGGTGTAGCAGGGGTTCGCGAAGTAGGCGCCCTTGCGGTGCGCCCGCCAGGTCGCGGTGACGTTGCAGCCCATCGCGTTGGTGGAGAGGAAGAAGACGTTCCCGTAGCCGCCGCTGGCCAGCACCACCGCGTCGGCGAAGTGGGTCTCGATCTCGCCGGAGACCATGTCGCGGACGACGACCCCGCGGGCCTTGCCGTCCACCACGATCAGCTCCAGCATCTCGTGCCGGGTGTGCATGGTGACGGTCTTGGCCGCAATCTGACGCTCCAGGGCCTGGTAGGCCCCGATCAGCAGCTGCTGACCCGTCTGGCCGCGGGCGTAGAAGGTCCGGGAGACCTGGACACCGCCGAAGGAGCGGTTGTCGAGCAGACCGCCGTACTCGCGGGCGAAGGGGACACCCTGGGCCACGCACTGGTCGATGATCTGCACGCTGGTCTGGGCCAGGCGGTAGACGTTGGACTCCCGGGAGCGGAAGTCGCCGCCCTTCACCGTGTCGTAGAACAGCCGGTAGACCGAGTCCCCGTCGTTGCGGTAGTTCTTCGCCGCATTGATGCCGCCCTGGGCGGCGATCGAGTGGGCGCGCCGCGGCGAGTCCTGGTAGCAGAACGTCGTCACGTTGTAGCCCGCCTCACCCAGGGTGGCCGCCGCGGAGGCACCGGCCAGACCGGTCCCCACGATGATCACGCTGAGCTTGCGCCGGTTGGCCGGGTTGACCAGCTTGGCGTTGAACTTGCGGGCGTCCCAGCGCTCCCCGATCTCGACCTGGGGGGCCTTGGTGTCGGCGATGTCGTGGCCGAGCTCGAAGACGGCGTCCGCGTCGAGCGAGCTGAAGCCGTGCTCGGTGGGGTGGGTCAGGTGCTCGACGGCGCGCCGGGCCTTGCCGAGGGCGTTCTCGAGGCGGCCGTGGCCGTGCTCATGGTCATGGTCGTGCTCGTGGTCGCTCATGTCACCAATCCCAACAGGATGCTGTACGGAGGAAGCAGGAAGCCGATGGTCACCACACCCGCCACCGCGTACGCGAGCAGGTTGAGGCGGTGCCGGGCGATGGCGGAGGTGTTGGCGCCGAGGGTGGTGAGGGCGCTCCACATGCCGTGCCGCAGGTGGAAGCCCACCGCGACCATGGCGAGGGTGTAGGCCAGCACGACCCACCAGACGCTGAACCCGTTGACGACCCGGACGTACGGGCTGTCGGCGGCTCCGCCGGGGTGGATGGTGTTCCAGGTGAAGTGCAGCAGGTGGAAGATCACGAAGAGCAGGATCACCACGCCGCCCCACCGCAGGGTGAAGGAGGCGTAGCTGCGCTGGACACCGAGCTTGGACTTGGAGGTCTGGTAGCGCTTGGAGCCGCCGCGGGCCTTGTGAGCGCGTGACCAGAGGGAGAAGGCCGAGTAGGCGTGCCCCAGGACCGCGGCCAGCAGCACGACCCGGATGATCCAGAGCAGCCCGGCGTGCGGCAGGATCGGCTCACCGAGGGTGCGCAGGTGCTCGGCGTAGCCGTCGAAGCTGGCCTGCCCCGCGAAGACCTTGAGGTTCCCGTACATGTGGGCCAGCAGGTAGCCGATCATGATCAGACCACTGACCGCCATCAGCGCTTTGAGCGCCACCGTTGTCCTGACGGCCCGTTGGGTCGGGGTCAGGGAAATTGTCGCCACGCGGCACAGCCTAGAACGGTTGACCGACGAAGAGCGAGTAAGGCCACCCTGGCAACTGGTGTTCTTCCCCACGTCGGGGCGGGGTCGCGTGACGCATCCAACCGGCCCCGGTGGACCGAACCGGAGCCGCCGCGGAGCTCAGGCGGGGAGGGCCTTGGTCAGCACGACCACGGGAACCTCGCCCGGGGCGGTGATCCGGTCGGTCTCGACGTAGCCACGTCGGGCGTAGAAGGCCAGGTTGGCCGTGCTGTTGCCGCCCGTGGTCAGCAGCAGCCGACGGGCCCCGTCCGGTGCGCGCCGCTCGACCTCGGTGAGCAGCACACCCCCGATCCCCCGGCCCTGCTGGTCCGGGGCCACCATCAGCCGACCCACGTACCAGGTGTGGTCGTCCCGGAGGGAGCCGCGCACCGAGCCGACGATGCGGGTGCCGTCCCGGACCAGGAGGAAGGTCTCCCCTTCGACCGCCGCGGTGAGCTCGGCCAGGGTCTCCGTCAGCGGCGGAATCTCGAAGGACCGGTGCAGCCGTCCCTCGGGCACGTACGCCGCCCGCTGCAGCGTCCACAGCTCCCCGGCGTCGGCGACCCTGGCCGGCTCGACCGCCAGGCGGGAGAGCCCCGGTGGGAGCAGCTCGGGGCGCCGCAGCCGGGTGCGCTCCACCGCCTCCGCACGACGCCACTCCGCGATCCGGCCGTGGTGGCCGCTGAAGAGGATCTCCGGGACCTCGAGGTCGCGCCAGCGCGGCGGCTTGGTGTAGACGGGGTACTCCAGCAGGCCGTCGTGGCCCGAGGAGTGGGACTCCTCGGTCAGCGACGCGGGGTTGCCGATCACCCCCGGCAGCAGCCGGACCACCGCCTCGATGATGACCAGGGCGGCCGCCTCGCCGCCGTTGAGGACGTAGTCCCCGATGCTGATCTCGTCGACCGTCATCCGCCGGGCCGCGTCGGCCGCCACCCGGGCGTCGATGCCCTCGTAGCGCCCGCAGGCCAGGACCAGGTGCGGCTCGGCCGCCAGCTCGTACGCGACCGCCTGGCTGAAGGGGCGACCCGACGGCGTCAGCACCACGAGCCGGGGCGGCGGGCCCGACTCCGGCACGAGGGAGTCCAGCGCCTCCCCCCACGGCTCGGGCTTCATGACCATGCCCGCCCCGCCGCCGTACGGGGTGTCGTCGACGGTCCGGTGCCGGTCGTAGGTCCAGTCCCGGAGGTCGTGCACGACCAGCTCGACCAGCCCGGTCGCCAGGGCCTTGCCGACCAGGGACAGCCGGAGCGGCTCCAGGTAGTCGGGGAAGATCGAGACGACGTCGAGCTTCACGCGTCGCCGGACGGGTTCACGTCGGCGGACGTCTCGGGCCCGTCCTCGTCACCGTCGGCCTCGTCATCGTCGTCCTCGTCGTCCTCGTCGGTCAGCAGGCCCTCCAGGTCGTGCACGGTCACCGTGCCGGCGGCCAGGTCGACCACGGGCACCAGGGCCTCGACGAAGGGCACCAGCTTCGCGCCGGTGGGGGTGCCGATCTCCAGCATGTCCTGCAGGGGCAGGTGCAGCACCGTGGTGATCGTCCCGATCAGGACACCCTCCTCGGTCAGGGCGCGCAGCCCCACAAGCTGCCGGTCGTAGAACTCCTCCGGCTCCTCGGGCCGCTCGTCGGCGTCGACGTCGACCACCAGCCGGGTCCCGCGGACCTTCTCCGCGGCGGTCCGGTCGGCCAGCTCCTCGAACACGACCAGCAGCCGGCCCGAGTGGTCGCGGGAGGACCGGACGGTGAACGTCGCACTCGAGTCCTCCACCCGCAGGGTCTGGCCGGGCGCGAACCGACGCTCCGGCTCGTCGGTGCGGGGCTCGACGGCCACCTCGCCCCGGATCCCGTGGGCGCGGCCGATGATGCCGACCATCACCTCCACCATCTTGGTCATGTGTGCCTCACTGGCGTCGCGGCCGGGATCGGGGGTGAACAGCCGAACGCCCCGACCCCGGGCGGGGGGTCGGGGCGTTGACGGCCGAGGGTCAGAAACGACCGGAGGGTCGGCGCGGGGCCTTGTCCACGTCGACGAAGTCGACCCGGATCTGGTCCCGGCCGGCCAGGGCGGCTACGACGGTCCGCAGCGCCGTGGCGGTGCGTCCCGAGCGGCCGATGACCTTGCCGATGTCCTCAGGGTTGACGCGCACCTCGAGCATCCGCCCGCGGCGCAGGTCCTTGTCCTTCACCGAGACGTCGTCGGGGTGGCTGACGATCCCGCGCACCAGGTGCTCCAGCGCGTCAGCGAGCACGTCAGGCCTCGCTTGACCCGGCAGCCGCCACTCCGGCGTCAGCCGCGTCCTGCGCCTGCTCCGGGGTGCCCTCGACGGTGGTCTCGGACTTGGCCGGCGCCTTCTTGGAGATGGCGGCGGTCTTGGGCTCGTCACCGATCTCGGCCAGGGCGGCGTTGAACAGGTCGAGCTTGTTCGGCTTCACCTTCTGCGGGTCGACGCCCGAGGGGGAGGTGTCGCCGGAGAAGGTCTGCCAGTCACCGGTCCGCTTGAGCAGCGCGATCACGGCCTCCGACGGCTGCGCACCGACGGACAGCCAGTACTGCGCGCGCTCGGAGTCGACCTCGATGACCGACGGGTCGTTCTTCGGGTGGTACTTGCCGATCTCCTCGATCGCCCGGCCGTCGCGCTTGGTGCGCGAGTCGGCGACGACGATGCGGTAG
>JAOPXW010000097.1 GCA_025964935.1 Friedmanniella sp.
AGCAGCACCGTGGCGGCGGAGGCCTGCTGCAGCAGCGGCAGGTTCTGGCCGATCTGGGTGGCGATGAACACCGGGACCGTCTTGGCGCTGACGTCGGTCAGCACCGCCGCGGTCAGGTACTCCTGGAAGGCGAACAGGAAGACGAAGATGCCGGCGGTCAGGATGCCCGGTCCCATCAGCGGGATCATGATCCGGTTGAGCACCCCCAACCGGGTGCAGCCGTCGACCATCGCGGCCTCGTCCAGCTCGCGGGGGATCTCGGCGAAGAAGTTGCGCAGCAGCCAGATGGTGAAGGGCTGGTTGATCGCGATCAGGGCCGCCGCGAGGGCGTACGTGGTGTCGTAGACGCCGATCGACTTGCTGATCTCGTACATCGGCAGCACCACCGCGAACCGCGGCAGCGCCCGGAAGATCAGGGCCAGCACCAGCAGCACCAGCGAGGCGACCCCGCCGTACCGGGACAGGGCGTACGCGCACGGGAGCCCGATGGCCAGGGCGACCAGGGTGCTGATCACCGCGACGATGAGCGTGTTCCCCAGGTAGAGGTAGAAGTTGGTCGTCTGCCACAGGTCGACGTAGGGCTGGAGCGTCGGGGTGAAGGAGAAGACCGGCGGGTTCGCGAACGCGACGTCGGTGGGCTTCGCCGCCGACACCGCGGCCCAGAGGAACGGGAAGATCATCAGCACGCAGGTGGCGGCCAGGAAGAGCGCCGACAGGACGGCCACGGTCTTGCGCCGGGAGCGGCCGCGCCGGTCGGCCCGGCGGTAGTCGGTGACCGCAGCCGCGGCGGCGAGCGTCCGGGAGCCGGACTCCTCGGTCGGGGTGACGTCGATGCTCATGCGGCCCGGGCCTCCTTGATGATGCCGCGGATGGAGGGATAGAGCAGGACCAGGATCAATAGGATGGTCAGCACGCTGATGGCGCTGCCCAGACCCAGGTTGACCGCTCCCTCCCGGAAGGCGACGTTGTAGATGTAGAGCATGATCGACTCGTTGCCGAGCCCGACCGCCTGGGGCGCGAGCGGGATCAGCGAGTCGAAGATGCGGACCACGTCCATGGTGAAGATCAGCAGGACGAAGCCGAGCACCCCGCGGATGCTGGGGATGATGACGTGCAGGTGGCGCTGCAGCGGCGAGGCGCCGTCGATCTCAGCGGCCTCGAGGGTCTCGGTCGACACCCCCTGCAGCCCGGCCAGGATCATCAGCATCGCGAAGGGCAGCATGAACCAGACCACGTTCGCGGCCACGATCAGCCGGTTGGGCCATACGTCGGTGAACCACAGCGGTTCACCGAAGGAGCCACCGGTGACCTGGTTGGCGAGGTAGTTGATGATGCCGCCGAAGTTGGAGTCGAACAGCCACGAGAACGCGACGGCACCGACCACGTGCGGCAGCACGTAGGAGACGAGCATGATGCCCAGGACGATCGGCCGCATCCGCCCCAGCCGGTTGACCAGGGTGGCCAGGATGTAGCCGAAGACCAGGCAGAACGCGGTCACCACGACGGTCAGCCCGAGGGTGAAGAGCACCGCCCGGCCCAGCCGGGCGTCGGAGAGGGCGGCCGAGAAGTTGGCCAGCCCCACCCCGACACCCGGACTGCCGTACTCCACCTTCTGGAAGCTCCAGCGCAGCGTGCGGTAGAGCGGGACCAGCATGAAACCGAACATGACGATCACGCTAGGAGTGACCAGCACCCAGAACTCGCGACGCTTCATCTGGTCCCTTCGGCTTCGGTGGAGGGCGGTGACGGACGGGACGGGCTACTTCTGCGCGAGGATCTTCTCCGCGGCCGCCTGCATGGCCTTGGTGCCGTCCTCGACGGAGGTCTTGCCGGTGATCACCGACGCGATGATCTCGGTGTTGGCGGCGGTCATCGGCGGGACCCAGGGCTGGGCCTCAGCCGGCGGCGCCCCGGCGATCGCGGCCTCCGCGGCGGTGGCGTACGGGGAGCCGCTCTGGTCCAGACCCTTGCGGGCCGGGTAGGCCGCCGGGATCGAGGCCTTGGAGGCGTCCTCACTCACCGAGGCGGCGAGCAGCTGGAACAGCAGGTCGTGGTCGACCTTGGTGTTGAACGGGATCGACCAGCCGTCGACGGACAGGGCGCCGTACTGCTTGCCGCCCTGCTCGACCGCCGGCGGGGCGGCGAAGGCGAACTTGTCGTAGAGCTTGGTGTTCTTCTGCTGAACCAGGTCGTTCATCCGGCCGGAGAACATCACCCCGATGGCGGCGGACCCGTTGTAGAGCTGCTGCTGCACCTTGGGCTGGTCGAAGGTGGTCACCTGCGGGTCCATGTACGGCAGCAGCGACTTGAGCTCGGTGAATGCCTTGATCGACTCCGGGCTGGTGAAGTTGGGCTGCTGGGTCGTCGGGTCCACGAAGTTCTGGCCCAGGGAGTTCAGAGCCGCCTTGTACGCGGTGGTGATGTCCCCGCTGGCCAGCAGGGGCAGCGCCAGTGGGTACTTCATGTCGCCGGAGTCCTGCAGCTTCTTGGCGTCCTCGCGCAGCTCGGCGAAGGTGGTCGGCGGCTTGAGGCCGTTCTTCTCGAACAGGTCCTTGCGGTAGACCATGGTCAGCACCTGGGTCTGCATCGGCAGCGCGTAGAGCTTGCCGTCGTAGCTCATCGCCTTGCGCAGCGACTCGTCGATGTCGTCGAGCTTGTAGGCGTCCTTGTACTTGGCGAACAGGTCGTCCAGGGGCACCAGCTTCTCGCGGGAGGCGAGGTCGGGGACCACGAAGGAATAGGTCTCGACGACGTCGTACGAGCCGGTCGCCCCGGCCAGGGTGGCCGTGGTCTTCTGCACCTGGCCACCGAAGTCGATCGGGTCGTGCTTGACCGTCACGTTGTCGTGGGTGCAGCTGGAGACCAAAGTGTTGGAGTAGGGGTCGACGGCCGAGGAGTTGTAGGCCAGCACGTTGACCGTGGTCGCCGACGCCGGGTTGGCGAAGTCGCAGGTCACCTTGGTGGCGGTCTGCGCGCCGGTGCGGGAGCCGGCCCCGCACGCACTGAGGCCGATCAGGGAGACGGACAGCAGGCCGACGGCCAGCAGCCGGGACGAGCGGGAGACGCGCATGAGGACCTCTTCGGTGTCGATGGACGAGACGGGGT
>JAOPXW010000115.1 GCA_025964935.1 Friedmanniella sp.
GGTCTGCCGGCAGTCGCTGGTCGAGCACCTGGACCACGAAGAGATCGTCGACATCACCACCGGCGGGTTCGAGGTCTTCGAGCGGCACTTCCAGTTCCCCTACCCGTTCGGCAAGTACGACCAGGTCTTCGTGCCGGAGTACAACGGCGGCGCGATGGAGAACGTCGGCTGCGTGACCCTGCGCGACGAGTACATCTTCCGCAGCCGGGCGACCCAGGCGGTCACCAACTTCCGCCGGGACACGATCCTGCACGAGCTGAGCCACATGTGGTTCGGCGACCTGGTGACCATGCGCTGGTGGGACGACCTGTGGCTGAAGGAGTCCTTCGCGACCTGGGCGTCCAACTTCGCCACCAGCGAGCAGGCCGAAGACCCCTCGCTGGCCTGGGCCGGCTTCTGCTCGGGGTCCAAGACCCTGGCCTACCGCCAGGACCAGCTGCCCTCCACCCACCCGATCGCGGCCGACATCGTCGACCTCGAGGCGGTGGAGTACAACTTCGACCAGATCACCTACGCCAAGGGCGCTTCGGTGCTGGTCCAGCTGGTCGCCTTCGTGGGCCGGGACGCCTTCCTCGCCGGGCTCCGGGACTACTTCGCCACCCACGCGTACGGCAACACCGGCCTGGTCGACCTGCTGGCCAGCCTGCAGACCGCCTCCGGGCGGGACCTGTCCGGCTGGTCGGCGCAGTGGCTGGAGACCGCCGGGGTGAACACCCTGCGGGTCGACCTGAGGACCGCGGACGGCCTGGTCACGGGCGCGACCGTACGCCAGAGTGCGCCCGCGGACTGGCCGACGCTGCGCGACCACCGCGTGGCCTTCGGGGTCTACGACCTGGTGGACGGGCGGCTGGTGCGGACCGACCGGATCGAGTGCGACGTGACCGGCGCGGAGACCCCGCTCCCCCAGCTCGTCGGCCGCGCCGTCCCGGCGGTGCTGCTGCCCAACGACGACGACCTCACCTACGCCAAGGTGCGGCTGGACCCGCGGTCGCTCGACCACGTCCTGACCTCCCTGCCCACCCTCGACAACGCGCTCAGCCGCGCCGTCCTGTGGGGGTGCCTGTGGGATGCGTGCCGCGACGCCGAGCTGGACCCCACCGCCTTCGTCGACCTGGCGCTGGCCGCCGTGCCGTTCGAGACCGGGCCCACGGCGGTCCGCAACGCCCTCGCCCAGGCCGGCACCGCCTCCTGGAGCTACACCCCGCCGGCCCGGCGGGCCGAGGTCCGTCAGCGCTGGGAGTCCGGCGTCGGTTCGCTGCTCGACGCGGCCGAGCCGGCCTCCGACCAGCAGCTGGCCCTGGCCCGCAGCTACGCGGCCGCCGCCAACGCGGGTCCGGGTGCTGAGCGACTGGCCGGATGGCTGCGCGAGGAGGGGGTGCCCGAGGGTCTGCGCATCGACACCGACCTGCGGTGGAGCGTGGTCAACAACCTGGCCCGGCTCGGGGTGCTGGACGAGGCCCAGATCGACGCCGAACGCCTGCGCGACGACTCCATCACCGGCGCGGAGCAGGCCGCCGGCGCCCGGGCCGCCCGTCCCGACGCCGCCGCCAAGGCCGAGGCCTGGCGGCTGGCGGTGGAGAGCGACGACGTCCCCAACGCCACCCACACCGCGATCTGCCTCAACTTCTGGTCCCTGGGCCAGGACGACATCGTGCTGCCCTACGTCGACCGCTACTTCGCGGTGGCCGAGGACATCTCGGCCGGGCGGAACGGCTGGGCCCGCAAGGGCCTGTCGCTGCACAAGAACGTGCTGCGGCTGCTCTTCCCGTGGCCGACCGACCAGAAGGACTTCCTGGTCCGCCTCGACTCCTGGCTGGAGACCGCCGAGCTGTCCAGCTCGGCCCGCCGGGTGATCGCCGAGCGACGCGACGACACCCTGCGCGCGCTGCGCTGCCAGGAGGCCGCCGCGCTGTGACGGGTCGGGCCACCGGTCCGGTCGTCCTGTCGACGCGCTCGCCTTTCGACGGGTCGGCGGCGTTGGCGTTCCTGCGCGCCTTCGGCGTGCCCGGGGTGGAGACCTGGTCGACCGACGACGGGGTCGACACCTTCGCCCGCACCCTCACCCTGCCGCAAGGCCCGGGCCGGGTGCGGTTGAGCTGGGACGGTGCGGTCCTGCGGGCCGAGCTCGCCGTCGTCCCGGGCGACGAGGACGCCGCGCTGGGCCAGGTGCGGCGGCTGCTGGACCTCGACGTCGACCCGAACCGGGTCGAGGCGCACCTGGCCCGCGACCCCGACCTCGCCCCGCGGCTGGCCGCCGCACCCGGTCTGCGGATCCCCGGCACCGTCGACCCCGGTGAGCTGGCCCTCCGGACGGTGCTCGGGCAGCAGGTCTCGATGGCCGCGGCCGCCCGCTGCGCGACCAAGCTGACCCACGCGTACGGGGTCCAGCTGCCGGCCCACCCGTGGGGGGCCGACTGGCTGTTCCCCACCCCGCGGGCGCTGGCCGGGGCGGACCCGCTGGACCTCCCGATGCCGCGGGCCCGCGGTCGCTGCCTGGTCGAGCTCGCCCGGCGGCTGGCCGACGGTGAGCTGGACCTGTCGGGGTCCGAGCCGGTGCCCGCGACCCGGGCTGCCCTGCTGGCGTGCCCGGGCATCGGGCCGTGGACCGCGGACGCGGTGGCCATGCGGGGCCTCGGCGACCTGGACGTGCTGCTGGGCACCGACCTGGCGGTACGGCGTGAGCTGGTCGCCCTGGGCTCGCCGGACACCGACGCCTGGGCGCCGTACCGCTCCTACGTCACCGTGCTGCTGTGGCGGCCGTACGTGGTCTGAGGCGCGCGGGAGCGCCGGGGCTCAGCGCCGGGAGCTGTGCAGCATCCGCGGCTGCCGGGCGCTCTCGCCCAGCTGCTGGATGCCGTTGACCAGGCCTCCGACGATGTCGCCCCCGACGAAGGAGGTGCGCATCGAGGCGGCGGCCAGCCGGCACTCCAGGTCGGGCAGGACCCGGTGCGCCTGAACCCCGGTGACGATCTCCAGCGCGCCCTGCGCCGGGTCGCAGAGGACCAGGACCGCGCGCTCACGGCGCGGCAGCTCGCCGTGCAGCCGCAGCGCGTACGCCCGGGGGTCCTGCTCGGCCGCCCCGACGAAGACGGAGAAGGTGAGGCCCGACACCGACTCGGCGTTGTCGACGGCCCGGCGGACCTCGGCGAGCTCGGTGTAGGTCAGGGCGTCCTCACCAACGGGCACTGGCGCCACCCGCTTCTCCCGACTCGGTCTGACGACCGGCCTCGATGGCGGCCCGGGCCCCCTGGTTCACCTCGATGTCGCGCTTGTCGGGGGCTCCCACCCACACGGGGTCGACGGCCGCGTCGCCCGGGTCGGACCCCGAGGACGCGAGACCGCGCACCTTGGAGATCCCGAAGACGAGCGCGATGACGACGGCGGGGGCGCCCACCAACAGGGCCAGAACCGCCAGCGGGCTGGGATCGGCGACTGCCGGCCAGCCGGAGAGCGTCTCCAGAGGCACTAACATGCTTACGAGTTCGGTCACTTCCCTACCGTAGCGCTGAATGGATACGGGGTGCCCTGAGCAACGAGGAGGAGGCCGTGTCCGACGCCGACCAGCGCCGACCACGCGGCGAGTCCCCGGCCGAACCGGCCACCCGACCCGCCCGTCTCGTCCTCGACTCCGACCAGATCCAGCGCGCCTGCGCGCGGATGGCCCACCAGATCCTGGAGGCCAACCGCGGCGCGGCCGGACTCGTCCTGGTCGGCATCCCCACCCGCGGCGTCGCCCTCGCGGACCGGCTGGCCCGGGCCATGTCCGAGGTCGAGGGGGTCGACATCCCCGTCGGGGCTCTGGACATCACCCTCTACCGCGACGACCTGCGCCGACACCCCACCCGTACGGTCGGCCGTACCCACCTGCCGCTCTCGGTCGACAACGCCGTCGTCGTGCTGGTCGACGACGTGCTCTACTCCGGCCGCACCGTTCGGGCCGCCCTGGACGCCCTCGGGGACCTGGGCCGGCCCCGCGCCGTACGGCTGGCGGTGCTGGTCGACCGCGGTCACCGTGAGCTGCCCATCCGGGCCGACCACGTCGGCAAGAACATCCCGACCCGCGCGAACGAGCGGGTGAGCGTACGGCTGGCGGAGGTCGACGGCGTGAACGAGATCACCATCAGCCCCGGCGACGACCCGGTTCCGACCGCTGACGGGCTGGAGCTTCCCGACCCGGTCGACGGGGCGCTCTGATGCGTCACCTGCTGTCGGCCGGGGACCTGAGTCTGGCCGAGACCACCGGCATCCTCGACCTGGCCGAGCAGATGTCCCTGGTCCAGGCCCGGCCGGTGAAGAAGCTGCCGGCCCTGCGCGGCCGGACGGTGGTCAACCTGTTCTTCGAGGACTCCACCCGGACCCGGTCCTCCTTCGAGATCGCCGGCAAGTGGCTGTCGGCCGACGTCATCAACATCAGCGCGAAGGGCTCCTCGGTCTCCAAGGGCGAGTCGCTGCGCGACACGGTGCTGACCGTGGCCGCCATGGGCGTGGACGCCCTGGTCATCCGGCACCACGCCTCGGGGGCGCCCTGGCAGGTCACCCAGTGGATCGACGCGCAGGTCCTGAACGCCGGCGACGGCACCCACGAGCACCCGACGCAGGCGCTGCTGGACGCGTTCACCCTCCGCCGGCACTTCCGCCGGACCGCACCCGGGCAGATCGACTTCGCCGGCCGGACCGTCGCCGTCGTCGGGGATGTGACGCACTCCCGCGTCGCGCGCAGCAACGTGCTGCTGCTGCAGACCCTGGGGGCGCGGGTGGTCCTGGTCGCACCCCCGACGCTGATGCCCTCCGGCGTCGACAGCTGGCCGGTCGAGACCAGCCATGACCTGGACGCCGTGCTGCCGGAGGTCGATGCGGTGATGATGCTGCGGGTCCAGCGGGAGCGGATGTCGGGCGGCTACTTCCCCACCCCGCGGGAGTACACGGTCGGCTACGGCCTGACCCGTACGCGGCTGGGCCTGCTCCGACCCGACGCCGCCATCTGCCACCCCGGTCCGATGAACCGCGGGCTGGAGATCTCGGCCGACGCCGCCGACTCCGGCCGCTCCCGGATCCTGGACCAGGTCGCCGCCGGGGTCTCGGTGCGGATGGCCGTGCTCTATCAGCTGCTGGGCGGGGAGGACGACACCCCGGCCGGGGGCTCGGCCGACGCCCGCCCCCGTACGGAGGGCCGCCGCGAGGCCCCGGCCCCGGACCCCCGAGGACAACGATGACGATCACCACCACCGAGCTGCTGGTCACCGGAGCCGACCTGCTCGGCCGCGGCCGGGCCGACCTGCTGATCCGGGACGGGGTGTTCGCCGACCCCGCGACCGCCGGACCGGGGGCGGAGCGTCTGGACGCCGACGGTCTGGTCGCCCTGCCGGGCCTGGTCGACCTGCACACCCACCTGCGCGAGCCGGGCCGGGAGGATGCGGAGACCGTCGAGACCGGGACCCTGGCCGCGGCCCGGGGCGGGTTCACCGCCGTGCTCGCCATGGCCAACACCAGCCCGGTCACCGACACCGCCGAGGCGGCTCTGCACGTGGCGGCCCTGGGTCGCCGCGGCGGCCACGCGGAGGTCGTCCCGGTCGGCGCGGTGAGCAAGGGACTGGCCGGGGCCGAGCTGGCCGAGCTGGGGCTGATGGCCCGCTCGGAGGCGGCGGTCCGGGTGTTCAGCGACGACGGGCACTGCGTGAGCGACCCGCGGCTGATGCGGCGAGCCCTGGAGTACGTCCGCGCCTTCGACGGCGTCATCGCCCAGCACGCGCAGGACCCGCAGCTGGCCGGGCGGGAGGCGTGCTGCCACGAGGGCGAGATCTCGGGGCGGCTCGGGCTGCCGGGCTGGCCCGCCGCCGCCGAGGCGACGATTGTGGCCCGTGACGTCCAGCTCGCCGAGCTGACCCGGTCGCGGCTGCACGTCTGCCACGTGTCCACCGCCGAGACCGTCGACGTGCTGCGCTGGGCCAAGCTGCGCGGCATCGACGTCACCGCCGAGGTGGCCCCGCACCACCTGCTGCTGACCACCGACGAGGTGCAGGGCTACGACCCCACCTTCAAGGTCAACCCGCCACTGCGGCCGGCCGAGCACGTGGCGGCGCTGCGGGACGCCCTGTCGGACGGCACCATCGACGCGGTGGCCACCGACCACGCGCCGCACGCGCGGCACGACAAGGAGCACGCCTTCGCCGAGGCCGCGTTCGGGATGCTCGGGCTGGAGACGGCGCTGGCCGTCGTGGTGGAGACCATGGTCAACCCGGGCCGGCTGGGCTGGGAGCAGGTCGCGCTGCGGATGTCGACGGTCCCGGCCCACATCGCGCGGCTGACCGGTCAGGGCCGGCCGCTGAGCGTAGGCGAGCCGGCCAACCTGACCCTGGTCGACCCCGCCGCGCGCCGGGTGGTGGACCGGTCGGACTCCGCCTCGCTGTCGCGCAACAACCCGTGGCACGGCCGCGAGCTGCCCGACCCGGTCGCCGCAACCGTGTGGGCCGGGTCGCTGACCTACCGGCGCTGACCGAGCAACGCCCGCCGGACCGGCGCCGGCGGGCCGACGCCGACGGAACCTAGAGGAGTCCCTGGGCGGGGGCTCCCGCCGCGATCGGGTGGACCCGGATGACCTCGGCCGGACCGCTGGTCAGGCCGGCCACGAGCTGACCCAGCCGGGCCACGGCCGGGCCCGAGCCGTGCGCGTCCAGGTCGGCGACCGTCGTCCACTTCTCGATCATCCAGATCTTGTCGTCGGGGCCGTCGTGGATGGCGTACAGCTCGCAGCCCTGCTCCTCGTGGACGGCCGGGATGGCCTCCACCAGCGCCGCGCGCAGGTCGTCGAGGCGGCCGGGGGCGGCGGTGAAGATCGCCACGACGGCGATGGGTGACTCGTGCACGGCGGACTCGTTTCGGTGAGGGCGGGGAAGGGACGGCTCAACCTAGCCGCTGGTCCGCACCGGCCCGGCGACCGGCCCCGGCAGCGACCCCGGAAAGGTGACGCCAGTGGGGGTCAACCGGGCGTGGAAGGGCGGAAGCCGCCACTGGCGGCACCTTTCCGGGGCAGGTTTCGGTTCAGACGGGCGGGGCGGGCGTCACCGCGGGCTTCCGGCCCGGTCGGCGGGCGATCCCCACCCCCACCAGCGACACCACGCCGCCCAGCACGGCCAGCAGCGCCGGCACCTCGCCCAGGAACGCCCAGGCCAGGGCGATGGCCACGGGCGGGACGACGTACGTCGAGACCCCCAGCCGGCCGGCGCTGGTCCGGCTGAGGGCGTACGCCCAGGTCGAGAACGCGATCGCGGTGGGCACCAGCCCGAGGTAGACCACCCCGACGACGGCCGACGTCGGCGCCACGGCCACCTCGCGGACCAGGGTCCCGGCGAACGGGAGGCAGGCGGCGAAGCCGACCAGACAGGCCAGCCAGGTCACCTGCAGCCCGGGGATGCGTCGGAGCACGATCTTCTGCGCGACCATCGCCACGGCGTAGACCACCGCGCTGACCAGCACGAGCAGCACCCCGGTCACGTCGGCCTGCCCGGTGCTGGTCGCCACCCCGATCAGCAGGGTGCCGGCAAAGGCGACCAGCCCCCCGACGACCAGCATCCGGGGGAACCCCTCCCCCAGCGCGAAGCCGGCCAGGACCCCGATCAGGATCGGGGCGAGCTGGATGAGCATGGCGGCGGTGCCCGCGTCCACGTGCCGCTCGCCCGCGTTCAGGGCGACGTTGTAGATCCCGAACCAGGCCAGCCCGATCAGCACCACCAGACCCCACTCGCGGCGGTTCAGCCGGACCCGCCGCCGGGTCGCCACCGTGACGGTCAGGGCCACCGCGGCCACGGCCAACCGGCCCAGGGTGAGGGAGCCCGGGCTGAAGTCCCGCCCCACGAACCTGATCACCACGAAGGCCGACGCCCAGGCCAGCACGGTCACCACAACCGCCGCCACCACCCGCCAGTCCAGGCCCTCGGTCGGGGCGGGGGCCTGCGTTCGGGGTCGGGCTGCGGCGGTCACGGCACCACTTGGAGGGTGAGGTGAGTGTGGTCGGCGGAATAGTCACGGGTTGGCCGTCCTCGCGGTCGGCGGC
>JAOPXW010000016.1 GCA_025964935.1 Friedmanniella sp.
ATACCGCACCCCCGCCGAGATCGAGCAGATGCGCCCTGCGGGACGCTTCGTGGGCGAGGTCCTCACCGCTCTGGCCGCGAAGGCCGACGTGGGGGTCAACCTGCTCGAGCTCGACGAGCTGGCCCACCAGATGATCCGCGACCGGGGCGCCGAGTCCTGCTACATCGACTACCACCCCTCCTTCGGCGCGAGCCCGTTCGGCAAGGTGCTCTGCACCTCGGTCAACGACGCCGTGCTGCACGGGCTGCCCCACGACTACGTCCTCGCCGACGGCGACCTGCTCAGCCTGGACTTCGCGGTGGCGGTCGACGGCTGGGTCTCCGACTCCGCCGTCAGCGTCATCGTGGGCACCCCGGCCGAGTCCGACCAGCGCCTGATCGCCACCACCGAGGCCGCACTGGCCGCCGGCATCGAGGCGGCCCAGGCCGGCAACAAGATCGGCGACATCTCCTTCGCCATCGCCCGGGTGGCGACGAAGGCCGGATACAAGATCAACACCGACTTCGGTGGACACGGGGTCGGCCGGACCATGCACGGGGACCCGCACATCCCCAACGACGGCCGCCGCGGCCGGGGACTGATCCTGCGGCCCGGGCTGGTGATCGCCATCGAGCCGTGGTTCTGCGAGAAGACCGACAAGATCTACACCGACCCCGACGGCTGGACGCTGCGCAGCCGGGACGGCTCCCGCGGCTCGCACTCCGAGCACACCATCGCCATCACCGCCGACGGCCCGCTGGTCCTGACCGCGCGCTGAGCCGCGTGTTCACCACGCCCAGCGGCCCGGTCGCCGCGGGACCCCGGGTGCTCGGTGTCGACGGGTGCCCCGGGGGCTGGGTCGGGATCGCCCCCGATCCCGACCGCGTCCGCGCGTACGCCGCCCCGACCCTGGCGGAGCTGATCGCCGCCGCCCGGGCCGACGGCGAGCCGGCCTGCGTGGCCGTCGACATCCCCATCGGGCTGGCCGACACCGGGCTGCGGGCGGCCGACCTCGAGGCCAAACGTCGACTCGGCGCCCGCGGGGCGTCGCTCTTCGTGACCCCGGCGCGGGCCGCCCTGGAGCGGTCGGACTACGCGCAGGCGGTGGAGCTGAGCCGGTCGCTGAGCGGGGTCGGGTTCTCTCGTCAGGCGTGGGGGCTGCGGGACAAGATCCTCGAGGTGGACCGCTTCTGGCCACAGCGACCCGGCCCGCTGCTGGAGGCGCACCCCGAGCTGGCCTTCGCGACCATGACCGGGGCGCCGCTGGCCGCGGGCAAGAAGACTTGGGCGGGTGCGGTCGCACGGCTGGCCGCCCTGGCCGAGCAGGGCATCGTGCTGGGGCCGGACCTGGGGCCGCGCCGGGTCGGGCCGGGGTGGACGACGTCCTCGACGCCGCCGCCGTGGCCTGGACCGCCCGCCGCTGGGTCGCCGGTTGCGCGGTCAGCCACCCGGACCCGCCGCAGACCGCCGGCGACGGCATCCCCGCCGCGATCTGGGCCTGACCGCCGCCCGCGTCCCGCTCGCCTCCCCCGTCCGGGCCGGAGCCGATCTGCTGAGCGGGCTCAGCGGTGGACGACGACCCGGTCCCCCACCCGGACCTGGGCGAAGAGGGTCTGGATGCCGGCGAGGTTGCGGACGTTCACGCAGCCGTGCGAGGCGCCGGCGTAGCCCCGGGCGGCGAAGTCGGCCGAGTAGTGCACCGCCTGCCCGCCGCTGAAGAACATCGCGTACGGCATCGGCGTGTGGTAGATCGTCGAGACGTGGTGGCGCGACTTCCAGCCCACCGCGAACGAGCCCTCCCGGGTCGGGGTCTCGTATGAGCCGAACCGGACGTCCACCCGCAGCTGCGGTCGGCCGTCGATGACCCAGGTCAGCGAGTTCGAGGTCTTGCTGATGCACAGCACCCGCCCCGTCAGGCAGCGGGAGTCCAGGCCGGCGGCCGAGGGTCGCGGCGTGCGGTTGTTCTTCTCGGCGGTGGTCGGGACCCGGGTCATGGCGGTCAGGCGGTCCAGGGTCCGCTGGTCCACCGCGCCCGTCACCGGGATCGCCCGCTTGGCCTGGAAGCCGCGCACCGCCGCGGAGGTGACCGAGCCGTACGAGCCGGTGACGTTCCCGGCGTACCAGCCGATCTGCCGCAGCCGGGCCTGCAGGTCGCGGACCCGGTCGCCGGTGGACCCGACCCGCAGCAGCGCCGGGCCGGGGGTCAGCACGTCGTGGCGCTCGTCGCGGGTCGGGGTGGTCGTCAGGGCCGTCAGCCGCCGCCAGGTGGTCGTATCGACCTGACCGGTCGGGTCCAGACCCCGCTTGGCCTGGAACCCCTTGACTGCGGCGGTGGTGCCGGCGCCGTACGAGCCGGACAGCGGGCCGGAGAACCAGGCCAGCTGTCGCAGCCGGTGCTGGAGCTCGCGCACCTGCTCCCCGCTCGCGCCGGGGGCCATCAGCGGAGCGCTCCCGGACCCCCGGGCCGGCGGCGTCTCCGGCTTGGTGGGGATGGTGGGCCGGACCGTCGGGGAGGGCGTCGGCGTCGGGCCGTCACTCACGCTGGGGCTCGTGGAGCTCGGGCTCGGGCTGGCGGCGACCAGGGACGGGGTGCCGGACGGGTTCTGCGGCCCGGTGGTCGGGCCGCAGCCGGTCAGGGCGAGCAGGGCCACCCCGAGCGCGACCAGCGGGACCGCGTACGGCCGGCGGACTCGGCGGATCGTCACCGTGGCTGCTCCTCACCTCGACGCGTGGGCCCGAGATCTCACGCTAACCCCGGACCGGAGTGCCCGTCACCCTCGGCGGCCGCCCTGTCCCCGATCCGTT
>JAOPXW010000131.1 GCA_025964935.1 Friedmanniella sp.
GTCGAGCGCCCCGAGCGCCAGCACCAGTGCGAGCACCGGCGGGGCCGGCTCCGACTTCAAGGCCTGCATGGTCTCCGACTCCGGCGGCTTCGACGACCGCTCGTTCAACCAGACGTCCTACAAGGGCATGACCGACGCGGCCGCCGAGCTGGGCATCCAGACCGGCCAGGTCGAGTCCAGCTCCGCCTCCGACTTCGCCGGCAACATCCAGTCGATGGTCGACGCGAACTGCAAGATCATCGTCACCGTCGGCTTCCTGCTCAGCGACGACACCGTCGCCGCGGCCAAGAAGAACCCCGACATCGACTTCGCCATCGTCGACAACAACGACCCCGAGGCCTACAAGGGCGTCGACAACCTGAAGCCGCTGGTCTTCAACACCGCCCAGTCCAGCTTCATGGCGGGCTACCTCGCCGCCGGCACCTCCCAGACCAAGAAGGTCGGCACCTTCGGCGGGCTCAAGATCCCCACGGTGACCATCTTCATGGACGGCTTCACCCAGGGCGTCGAGTACTACAACAGCCAGAAGAACGCCTCCGTCTCGGTGCTCGGCTGGGACACCGGGAAGCAGGACGGCCAGTTCGTCGGTGACTTCGAGGACCAGAAGGGCGGCCAGCGGACCGCCGGCAACCTGATCAGCCAGGGCGCCGACATCGTGCTGCCGGTGGCCGGTCCCTCCGGCATCGGCGCGCTGCAGGCGGCCAAGGCCAGCGGCGGCAAGGTGAACGCCATCTGGGTCGACACCGACGGGTGCGTCAGTGCCGCGAGCTACTGCTCCAACATCGTGAGCAGCGTCTACAAGGGCATGGACGTGGCCGTGCTGGACGCCATCAAGGCGGCCAAGGACGACACCTTCTCCAACAGCCCCTACGTCGGCGACCTGAAGAACGACGGGACCGGCCTGGCGCCGTACCACGACTTCGACGCCAAGGTGCCGGCCGAGCTCAAGACGGAGATCGACACGATCAAGGCCGACATCATCGCAGGCAAGATCACCATCGAATCCGCGTCGCAGCCGACCTCCTGAGTCGGCTCGACCCGCAGCCGCGGTGCCGGGGAGGCCGGGCGACCGGCCTCCCCGTACGGCGGTGACCACCGAGGTGCGTGTGGAAGGATCACGGCGTGACCGCTGACGCTCAGCCCGGCCGGCCCCAGCCCGAGCCGGGGGGCCTGCGGCTACGGGGGATCACCAAGCGCTTCGGCTCCCTGGTCGCCAACGACGCCATCGACCTCGACATCGTCCCCGGCCAGATCCACTGCCTGCTGGGGGAGAACGGGGCCGGCAAGTCCACCCTGATGAACGTGCTCTACGGCCTCTCCCAGCCCGACGAGGGCACCATCGAGATCGACGGCCGGCGGCACGTCAGCCGCAGCCCGAAGGAGGCCATCGCCGCCGGCATCGGGATGGTCCACCAGCACTTCATGCTCGTGGAGGTCTTCACCGTGGCCGAGAACCTCGCGCTCGGGCGCGAAGGCGGGGCCGGGTTCCTGAGCATGCGCGCGGCCCGGCGTACGGTGCGGGACCTGTCGCAGCGCTACCGGCTCGACGTCGACCCGGACGCCCTGGTCGAGGACCTGCCCGTCGGGGTCCAGCAGCGGGTCGAGATCCTCAAGGCCCTGGCCAACGACGCGAAGTACCTGATCTTCGACGAGCCGACGGCCGTCCTCACCCCGCAGGAGATCGACGAGCTGATCGCGGTCATGCGATCGCTGCGGGACGAGGGCCGGGCCATCGTCTTCATCACCCACAAGCTGCGCGAGGTCCGCGCCATCGCCGACACCATCACCGTCATCCGCCGGGGCAAGGTGGTGGGCACGGCTCGGCCGTCGGACTCCGAGGCGGCCCTGGCCGAGCTGATGGTGGGCCGCGCGGTCAACCTGACCGTGACCAAGGCCCCCGCGGACCCCAGCCCCGAGCCCCGGCTGTCGCTGCGCGGGGTCTCGGTGGCCAGCCCGACCGGCGCCCGGGTGGTCGACGACCTCGACCTCGACGTGGCCGGCGGCGAGATCGTCTGCGTCGCCGGGGTCCAGGGCAACGGCCAGACCGAGCTCGCCGAGGCGCTGCTCGGGATCACCCCGCTGCTGTCGGGCTCGGTCAGCCTCGACGGCCGGCCCGTCACCGGCGCCTCCCCGCGCGAGCGGATCGACGCCGGGCTCGGGTTCGTGCCCGAGGACCGCCAGCACGACGGGTTCGTCGGCTCCTTCTCGGTCGCGGAGAACCTGGTGCTGAACCGGGCCGACCAGCGCCCGTACGCCCGCGGGATCGCCCTCAACCTGCCGCGGATCCACGACGACGCCGTCAGCCGGGTGGACGAGTTCGACATCCGGACCCAGTCGGTGGAGACCCCGGTGTCCTCGCTGTCGGGCGGCAACCAGCAGAAGGTCGTGCTGGCCCGCGAGCTGTCCCGGCCCCTGGCCGCCCTGATCGCGAGCCAGCCCACCCGCGGGGTGGACGTGGGGGCGATCGAGTTCCTGCACCAGCGGCTGGTGGCCGAGCGGGACCGCGGGACCGCGGTGCTGATCGTGTCCACCGAGCTCGACGAGGTGGCGGCGCTGGCCGACCGGGTCGCGGTGATGTACCGCGGCCGGATCGTCGGCATCGTCGGGCCGGGCACCTCGCGGGAGGTGCTCGGGCTGATGATGGCCGGCGTCCCCACCGACGAGGCGATGGCCACCGCGTCGGTGACGACCCAGGACGAGGAGGACACCGTGCTGGAGTCGTCGGTGAAGGAGAGCTCGTGAGCACCCTGCCCGTGGCCCCCGGGGCGCTGCCGCCGCAGGTGCACCAGCAGCGGCCGGCCGCGCCCCGTCGCCGGACCGTGCCGTGGTCCGACGTCGTGACCACCCTGGCCGCCTTCGTGCTCGCTCTGGTCGTCGGAGCCGTGTTGATGGTGGTCTCCGACACCGGGGTGCGCCGCACCTTCGCCTACTTCTTCGCGCGCCCCTCCGACGCCCTGACTGCCTCCTGGGACAAGGTCGGCGGCGCGTACGCGGCCCTGCTGCGGGGCTCGGTGGGCGGCCTGGTGCCGCTGACCGAGACCACCGCGCAGGCGGCCCCGCTGATCTGCGCCGGGCTCGGGGTCGGGCTGGCCTTCCGGGCCGGTCTGTTCAACATCGGGGCCCAGGGCCAGGCCATCCTCGGGGCTTCGGCTGCGGCGTACGTCGGGTTCGCCCTGCACCTGCCGCCCGGGGTCCACCTGCTCGTGGCCCTGGTCCTCGGCCTGGTCGCGGGGGGCCTCTGGGGTGGTGTCGTGGGCTGGCTGAAGGCGCGCGCCGGAGCCCACGAGGTGATCGTGACGATCATGATGAACTACATCGCCGC
>JAOPXW010000023.1 GCA_025964935.1 Friedmanniella sp.
GTACCGCAAGCTCGGGCTGCCCGACGAGGAGCGGCTGTCGGGACACGGTGTCTCCTGGTGCGCGACCTGCGACGGGTTCTTCTTCCGTGACAAGGACATCGCGGTCGTCGGGGGCGGCGACTCCGCCGTCGAGGAGGCCACCTTCCTCACCCGCTTCGCCCGCTCGGTCACCCTGGTGCACCGCCGGGGCGAGCTGCGGGCGAGCAAGATCATGGCCAACCGGGCCCACAAGGACCCCAAGATCTCCTTCGCCTGGAACTCCGAGGTGGCCGAGATCCACGGGGAGTCCTCCCTGACCGGCGTCACCCTGCGCGACCTGACCACCGGGGACACCCGCGAGCTGGCCGTCTCCGGGCTGTTCATCGCGATCGGTCACGACCCGCGCTCGGAGCTGCTGCACGGTCAGGTGCACCTGGACGGCGAGGGCTACGTCATCACCGACGGCCAGTCCACCCGGACCAACCTGCCGGGCGTCTTCGCCTGCGGCGACCTCGTGGACCACACCTACCGGCAGGCCATCACCGCCGCGGGCAGCGGCTGCGCCGCCGCCCTGGACGCCGAGCGCTTCCTGGCCGACCTGGACGACGTCGGCGACGTGGTCATGGCCGGCCACGAGGCGGCGCTGTCCGGCGCGGGCAGCTGAAGCAGAAAAACGTCAGAGGTCCGGCGCAGACTGAGGCCAGCCTGGTGTTCACCGACCCGCCCCGGGCGGGCGACCGACACCGACCCCACCAGGTCCCGGACGGGACCGCAACGAGGAGATACCGATGGGCGCAGTAACCGACGTCACCGACGCCGACTTCAACGAGGTCGTGCTCAAGTCCACCAAGCCGGTGGTCGTGGACTACTGGGCGGACTGGTGCGGCCCGTGCAAGCAGGTGGCCCCGATCATCGAGGAGCTGGCCAACCAGCACGGGGACAAGGTGACCTTCGTCAAGATGGACACCAACACCAACCCGGTGACCCCCGCCAACAACCACGTCCTCGGACTGCCCACCATCCAGGTCTACGTCGACGGCGAGCTGGTCAAGGCGTTCAAGGGCGCCAAGTCCAAGTCGACCCTGCTCGGGGCCATCGAGGAATACCTCTGAGCCGCCCGACCCGTCGGCGGTAGCGCCCGGTCACGACGGAGCGCGGTTCAGGGCTGAGTCCAGGTCAGGGCTGAGTCCAGGTCGGGGCTGAGTCCAGGTCGGGGCTGAGCTTCGGTTCGGCGCGGTCTCGGCTCCCCAGCGGTCCGGATCAGGTGGGCCGGGGCTCAGGAGTGACCGGGGACCAGCGGGTCGTTGCCCTCGTGGGTGACGTAGGACGTCGGCTCAGGCACGCCGACCGGCTGCGAGACCAGGCCTGCCAGCCGGTGCCAGGCGGCGCCCAGGCCGGGCCGCCACCGTACGGTCGTCTGCAGGTCCATCCGGAGCCGAGGCGTGACCGGGTGGTCCCGCACGATCGAGAACCCCACCGCCTGCAGCCAACCCGCGGGCATCATGCACGAGGGCCCGTCGTGATAGGTGCCGACGGCCTCCAGGGCCCTGATGTCGCGACGGGCCACGAGCCCGGCGGCGGCCTGCATCAGCTGCCGCCCGATCCCGTGGCCGCGATGCTCGGGGGCCACGTACGCCGACATGACGACCGCCGCGTCCGGACTGACCGGGGTGCTGGCGAAGGCGCCGAGCCGGCGGACGTAGCGGGCCGGCGCCATGGTCAGGTAGCCGATGGTCTCCGTGTCGTGGCTGGCCAACACCCCGCAGTAGCCCCAGCGGGCGGTGACCGCCTCAGCCCACTCGTTCTTGATCGTGCTGCGGTCCAGGTGGTCCGGCGACACGGCCAGGTCGCTGAGCCCGACCTCCCAGAAGGTGCAGGACGAACACGGCTCGGGCAGGGAGGGCAGGTCCGCGGCGGTCATCGGTCGAAGGCGGCGAGAGGCCATCTGTCACGTCCTAATGCGAGGTCTGGCCAGGCCCAGGGCGAATCCGAGCAGCAGTCCAAACACAACCCCCGAGGCGAGCCAGGAGACCCACCGCGCGGGACGCGACCGTCGGTCGGGTCGTACGCCGGCCGTGATGGTCGTGCCCATGGGCCCATCCTAGGCGCCTCCGCGGGGATAGGCGAGGCACGAGAACCCCGGCACCGTTCCGCCCAGGGGACTCGACGTGCGGCTCCTGGTGGGATGAGGCACCCTTGGAGGGTGAGTGAGACGGCGACGATCCCGCCCGGTGACGAAACCGGACCGGAGCGTCTGCGTGCTGCCGTCGCGCGACCGCAGCGTCGCGACACCCGCCTGGACAACTACGTCAACCGGTACGCCGCCCGCACCCACGGGATGACCGCCTCCGCCATCCGGGCCCTCTTCTCCGTGGCCAACCGCCCCGAGGTCGTCTCCCTGGCCGGGGGCATGCCCAACATCGCCGACCTGCCGCTGGACGTGGTCGGCTCCACCCTGGGCCAGCTGGTGGTCGACGACGGCCGCCGGGCCATGCAGTACGGCTCGGGCCAGGGCGAGCCGGCGATCCGCGAGGCGATCTGCGAGGTGATGAAGCTCGAGGGCATCACCGCCCACCCCGACGACGTCACCGTCACCGTCGGCTCCCAGCAGGCGTTGGACCTGGTCACCCGCATCTTCTGCGACCCGGGCGACGTGGTGCTGTGCGAGGCCCCCAGCTACGTCGGGGCACTCGGGGTCTTCCGGGCCTTCCAGTGCGAGGTCGCCCACGTCGCCATGGACGAGCACGGGCTCGACCCGACCGCCCTCCGGGAGGCCATCGAGGCGCTGCGCCGGGCGGGGAAGCGGGTCAAGTTCCTCTACACGATCCCCAACTTCCACAACCCCGCCGGGGTCACCCAGACCCTCGAGCGCCGGCGCGAGATCCTGCAGATCGCCGAGGAGGCGGACCTGCTGGTGGTGGAGGACAACCCGTACGGGCTGCTCGGCTTCGACGCCGACCCCCTGCCGGCCATGCGGTCGATGGACGCCGACCGGGTGGTCTACCTGGGCTCGTTCTCCAAGACCTTCGCCCCCGGTTTCCGGATCGGCTGGGTGCTGGCTCCACACGCAGTCCGCGAGAAGCTCGTGCTCGCCCAGGAGTCGGCGACGCTGTGCCCGCCGGTCTTCTCCCAGTTCGCGATCGCTGCCTACCTGGCCAACCACGACTGGCGGGGTCAGATCAAGATCTTCCGTGAGATGTACCGGGAGCGGCGCGACGCGATGCTGACCGGGCTGGCCGACCACATGCCGGCCGGCACGACCTGGACCGTGCCCGGCGGCGGGTTCTTCGTCTGGGTGACCCTCCCCCCCGGTCTGGACTCCCACGCCATGCTGCCGCGGGCGGTGACGGCCCGGGTGGCGTACGTGCCCGGGACCGCCTTCTTCTCCGACGGTTTCGGCAGCCGCCACATGCGGCTGTCCTACTGCTTCCCCACCCCCGAGCGGATCATCGAGGGGACCCGCCGTCTCGGCGAGGTCTTGGAGTACGAGGCCGGGGTCAACGCCACCTTCGGCACCGTGGCCGCCGATGAGGGCACCGCCCAGCTGGGTCGCGCCTACGACGCGCCCGGGGCCAACCAGACGTGACGCAGGACGAGAGGACACAGCAGTTGAGCGAGTCGACGCACCCCCAGACGGTGGTCGTGCTGTCCGGCGGCCTCTCCCACGAGCGGGACGTGTCGCTGCGGTCGGGCCGGCGGGTCTCGGAGGCCCTGCGGTCCCAAGGGCTCGAGGTGGTGGAGTCCGACGTCGACTCCGCCCTCGTGCCGCGACTGGCCGAGCTCCCGGGGGCCGTCGTCTTCCCGGTCCTGCACGGTGAGGCGGGTGAGGACGGGGCCCTGCGCGAGGTCCTCGCCCTGCTCAACGTGCCTTTCGTCGGCTCGGTCGGCTCCGCCTCGCGGGTCGCGTTCGACAAGTCGATCGCCACCACCGTGGTCGCCGACGCCGGTCTGCGGACCCCGGTCCAGGTCGCCCTGCCGCACGAGATCTTCCGTGAGCTCGGCGCCCAGGCCCTGGTGGCCGCTCTCGGCCGGCAGATCGGCTTCCCGATGATGGTCAAACCGTCCCGGGGCGGCTCCGCGCTCGGCTGCAGCAAGGTCAACCGGGCCGAGGAGCTGCCCTCGGCCATGGTCGGGGCGTACGCGTACGGGCCCGTGGCCGTCGTGGAGGAGTTCATCGAGGGGACCGAGGTGACCGTGGCCGTCGTCGACCGGGGCCAGGGGCCGGCCGCGCTGCCCGCGGTCGAGATCCGCCCCGACTCCGGGGTCTACGACTACACCTCCCGATACACCGCCGGCGCCAACCGCTTCCTGTGCCCGGCCGAGGTCGGCCCCGAGGTGGCCCAGCGCTGCGCGCAGCTCGCGCTGACCGTGCACGCCGAGCTGGGCCTGCGGGACATCTCCCGCACCGACCTGATCATCACCGCGGACGGTGAGCCGGTCTTCCTGGAGGTCAACGTGGCGCCGGGGATGACCGAGACCTCTGCGGTCCCGCTGGCCATCGAGGCCGCCGGCTGGAGCCTGGGCAAGATGTGCGCCGACCTGGTCCGGGTGGCCCGCGCCCGTGACACTGCTGACCGTGCGGCCCTGGAGACCCCGGCCGCGGTCTCCTGACCGGGCGCACCCGGCTGCGGCAGGCCGGGGCGGTACTGGTCGGACTGGTGCTGGCCGGGGTGATGGTCGTCCTGGGTCTGTGGCAGCTGGACGTCTACCACTCCCAGGGCCAGTCGCAGTCCCGGGCCCGCGCCGCCGCTGCACCGGTGCCCCTGACCCAGGCGGCCCCGGCCGGCGCCGCGGTCGCCGACGGCTACGGCCGCACGGTCACCCTGTCCGGCCGCTACGAGCCCGCACTGCAACGGCTGGTCCCGATCGCCGACGCCCCGGGCTCCTACCGGGTGGTCACCGGTCTCCGGCAGGCCGACGGCAGCCTGGTGGTGGTGGTCCGGGGCGTCGTCGCCACCGCGACCGCTCCTCCACCCCCGTCCGGACCCCAGCAGGCGAGCGGGATCCTGCTGCCCTCGGAGGAAGACCCGGCCAATCGGCAGCTGCCGACCGGCCAGCTGTCCACCGTACGGCTGCCGACCCTGGCCCAGGAGTGGCCGGGCCCCCTCGTCGGGGGTTTCGTCACCCTGTCGGCGCCCGACGCGACCGCGAACGGGCTGACCCCGGCCACCGTCGCGCTCCCCGAGGGTCAGGGCCGGCTGCGCAACGGTGCTTACGCGCTCCAGTGGTGGGTCTTCGCCGCGTTCGCCCTGGGCATGGCCCTGAGGATCGCCCGGGACCTCGGCCGACAGGACCTGCTGGTGGCTGAGGAGGCGGCTGAGATCGCCGCCGGTCGGATTGTCGACCCGACATAGGCTGGCGCCCATGCGCAACGCCCTCCTTCGTTACCGGGTGATGGCCTACGTGGTCGGCTGCCTGCTGGTGGTCCTGATCTGCGTGGGGCTGCCGCTGAAGTACCTCGGCGGCAACGACAAGGTCGTCCTGTGGACCGGTATCCCCCACGGCTGGCTGTACATGCTGCTGCTGATCACCGCCCTGGACCTGGGGCGACGGGCCAAGTGGAGCTGGAAGCGGCTGCTGCTCATCGCGCTGGCCGGGACCGTGCCCTTCCTGTCCTTCGTGGCTGAGCGGTCGGCCACCCGCGACGTCCGGGCCAAGCTCGCCGCCGAGGACGAGGCCCTGACCAACGCCGCCCACGCCGCCGGCCCGCAGAACGACGGACCGCGCGAGCCCGAGGTCAGCCCGTACGCCTGATCGTCCGGTCTGCCTCCCGTCGCCGGGCACTTCGACACGGACACGTACGTAGCAACAAATCAACTTGTCGATAAAAC
>JAOPXW010000191.1 GCA_025964935.1 Friedmanniella sp.
CGGCGCCCGTCCGGCCCGCGCCCGGCAGCCCGGCGTCCGGCACCCCCGGGGCGGCCTGGCCCGAGCCGTCGACCCACCTGGCCCCCGGTGCCCACCCCAGTCCCTTCCCCAGCCCCGGCAGCCCCGAGTGGTTCGGACCCGGCCCGTACGGCGAGCGCCCGGCCCCACCGGACAAGGTGACGGCCAAGCGGGTCCTGGAGGCGGCCACCCCCGGCCTGTGGATCTGCCTGCTGGTCGGCGGCCTGGTCTCCCCCCTCGCCCCGGTCCTGCTCGTCGTGGCGGCGGTGCTGGCCGCCCGGCTCCGGGTGGCGGCGAGTGCAGTCCGCACCAGCTTCCGCGTGGCCCTGGCCGGGATCGTCTTCTTCGGGCTGGTCGGCGTCCTGCAGGCGATCATCGACTACACGGGTTTCTCCGAGTGGTGGGCCTTCCTCAGCGGCAAGGCCCAGCTCTTCTGCTGGGGTCTGCTGGTGGTCGTGCTGACCCTGGTGGCCCGGTCCCTCAAGCGGGCCGACCCGCCCGCTCCGCCCCGTACGCCGTGGGGCTGATGAGCACCGCACCGGTCCGCCCCCGGACCCTCACCGAGGCCCTGCGCGCCCTGACCCCGGACCGGCTGACCGGGGTCGTGGCCCGGCGGATGGACCTCGCCTACCCCGTGCCGCGGGACATGGCCGAGCTGGCCACCCGCTCGACCACGGCGACCTCGGTCGGCCGGGCCATGGACCAGCTGAACGCCTGGCTCCGGGTGGTCGCCGAGGCGCTCGCCTCGCTGCCCGACCCGACCTCGGTCGACGCGGTCGCGGCCCTGCTGCCCCAGCCGCAGGCCCTGGTGGCCGAGGCCGTGGAGGAGCTTCGCAGCCAGGCCCTGGTCTGGGGCGAGGACGACCAGCTGCACCTGGTGCGCTCGGTCCGGGAGACCTTCGAGCCCTACCCCGGCGGGCTGGCCCCGCCCTCGGCCCGCCCGTTGGCCGCCGACGACATCCGCCGGCGGCTGGCCGAGTGCGGACCCGACATCCGCCCGGTGCTGGACCGGCTGCTCTACTCCCCGACCGGGGCGGTCCGCCAGGCCGACCGGGTGATCAGCGTGGCCGCCGCCCGGACCCCGGTGGAGCAGCTGCTGGCTCGTCAGCTGCTGCGGCCGGTCGACGCCGACACCGTGATGCTGCCGCGCGAGGTGGCGTGGGAGCTCCGGGGCGCCCGGTTCCGCGAGGACGAGGTGCCGGCCACCTCGCCGGAGGTCACCGGAGTGCCGCGGACCTCGGTGATGGTCGACCGGGCCGCGGCGGGTGCCGGCTTCGGCGTCCTGCACGACGTGGAGCTGCTGGCCCGGACGGTCGAGTCGACCCCGCACCGGCTGCTGCGCACCGGGGGCCTCTCCGCCCGCGACGTGACCGCCCTGGCCCGGGCGCTCGGCAGCGACGTCCCGCACGCCGTCTTCGTGGTCGAGTGCGCGGCGGCGGCCGGGCTGGTGGCGACCGGCGGCGGCGTCCTGCTGCCCACGAGCGACTACGACCGCTGGCTCACCCAGGACGGGGCCACCCGGTGGCGCACCCTGGCCGAGGCCTGGCTCGGCGCCGAGCGGCTCTTCTCCAGGTCCGCCGAGTCCGCGGCCCACGCCCTGGGCCCCGAGGCCGAGGCCACGGCGGCACCGGCGCTGCGGCGTACGGTGCTGGACCTGGCCTGGGGCGCGGGGACCGGCACCGTGGTCGAGCTCCCCAGCCTGGCCGCGGCCACCGCCTGGCACCGGCCCCGGCTGACCCGCGGGCCGCTGAGCCCCGAGACCCTGGTCGAGTGGACCTGGCGGGAGGGTGCCTGGCTGGGTCTGGTCGCGCTGGGCGCGGTGTCGTCGTTCGTCGGCGTCCTGCTCGAGGGGCAGATGCGAGACGACCTGGCCGCGCTGTTCCCCGAGCCGGTCGAGCAGATCATCATCCAGGCCGACCTGACCGCGGTGGCCCCCGGGCCGCTGGCCCACACGGTGGCCGCCGACCTGCACCTGCTCGCCGACCAGGAGTCCCGCGGCGGCGGCGGGGTCTACAGGTTCAGCGCCGGGTCGGTCCGGCGGGCCTTCGACCTCGGCTGGAGCGCGGCCGAGATCCACGACTGGCTGGACCGGCACTCCAGCACCGGCGTCCCGCAGCCGCTGGCCTACCTGGTCGACGACGTCGCCCGCCGCCACGGCACCATCCGGGTCGGCCCGGCCGGCTCGTTTCTCAGGGCCGACGACCAGGCCCAGCTCGCGGCCCTGCTCGCCCACCCCCAGGCGGCCTCGCTGGGCCTGCGGACCGTCGCCCCCGGGCTGGTGATCGCCGCCGTCGAGGAGCACGAGCTCGTGGCCCTGCTGCGCGAGGTCGGCCTCACCCCGGCCGTCGAGGACGCCCAGGGCCAGGTGCTGTCCGCGCCGCCCCAGCAGCGGGCCCCGCGGCAGCGACCCGAGGTCCGACCCGCCACCCCGAGCGCCGCCGAGGTGACGGCCGCGGTGCTGGCGGCGGAGCGCTCGCACCCGGCCCGGCGCCGTCGGAGCGGCCCCAGCACGGAGGAGTCACTGGACCGGCTGCGGACCGCGACGGCCGAGGCCACCCCCGTCCGGGTCGCCTACGTCGACCCCGCCGGCGTCGTCACCGAGCGGGAGCTCTCCCCGCTCGATGTCGGGTCCGGGACGGTCCGGGCGGTGGACCGGGCCAACGCCCAGATCGTCACCATCCCGCTGTCGCGCATCTCATCCGTCACTCCGGTCACGCCGGGACGATAGAATGCACCGATGCGTGGAGCGACGATCAGACGGCTGGTCGTCTTCGGCGTCTGCGCTCTCGGGGTGGGCTGCCTCTATCTGCTGCCCAGCGTGGCCAAGGGCCCGGGCCAGCTGAGCGCCCCTCAGCCCCGCGACCAGCCCACCGCCCGGCGTACGGCTCCGGCCTCGGCCGACGCCACCGCCGCCCCCAACCCCTCGACCCCGGGCGACTCGTCGACCCCCTCGCTCCCGGCCCCCAGCGTGACC
>JAOPXW010000204.1 GCA_025964935.1 Friedmanniella sp.
ACGGCGATCTCGATCTCCTCGACGTTGGCGTTGGAGATGCCGATGGTCTTGATCAGGCCCTCGTCCTGCAGGGTCTTGAAGTTGGCGATCACGTCGCCGTAGACCTTCCAGCGGTCCGGGCGGTGCCACTGGTAGAGGTCGATGACTTCGACGCCAAGGTTGTCCAGCGACTTCTGCACCGCGGAGCGGAGGTAGGACAGGGAGCCGTCCCGGCCCCAGGTCTCGCCCGCGCCCCGGGTGATGCCGCCCTTGGTGCCGATGACGATGTTGGCGGTGTTGCCACCCCAGCTCTGCACGGCTTTGCCGACGATGAGCTCGTTGTGGCCCATCGTGTCCCAGCTGGGGGCGTAGATGTCGGCGGTGTCGATGAAGGTCACGCCGGCGTCGAGGGCGGCGTGGACGACAGCGATGGCGTCCGCCTCGTTGGGGAACTTGTTGTTCTCGTTCATCGACACGGGCATGGCGCCGAGCCCGATGGCGGAGACGGTGAACGGTCCGAGCTGTCTGGTATGCATCGTTGTATATTACCGAACGGTAACGAGCGCCCCGTGGCCTGGGGGTGTTCCGGGTCGGCGTGCTCAGCGGCTGAGACGGCGTACGGCGGCCAGACGCTGGCGGCGCAGCTCGGTCACCTCGGGCCGGTCGAGCGGGGCCAGCGGCTCTCCGAGGGCCATCTCGAGCACGTGGTCGGCCAGCGCCGGGTTGCGGGCCAGGACCGGGCCGTGCGGGTAGGTCCCGATGACCGTTCCCGCGATCGCGCCCTCGGTTCCGTCCCCGGCGTTCCCCACCCCCACCTCCACGCTGGCCAGCGCCTGTGCGGTCGGCCCGAGGGTGGTGTAGCCGCCGTGGTTCTCGAAGCCGGTCAGCCACTGGGCGTCGCCGTCGTGACCGTGCCAGCGGGTGAGGATCTCCCCGACCGCGCGGACGGGGCCGCGGACCGTCGTCACGTCCAGCAGGCCGAGTCCCTCGATCACCTCGTCATGGTCGCCGACCGTGAAGCTCTGACCGGCGATCTGGTAGCCGGCGCAGACGGCGAAGACCGCTGCCCCGCGGGTGGCCGCCCGGTGCAGGCCGCCGTCGGCCTGCAGAGCGCGGACCGCGGACACCTGGGCCGCGTCCTCACCGCCGCCGAGGAGGTAGACCTGACCGGAGTCGGGGAGCGGCTCGCCGGCCTCGACCACGGTGACCTTGGCGTCGAACCCGCGCCACATGAGGCGCTTGAGCAGAACGGTGGCGTTGCCCCGGTCGCCGTAGATCCCGAGCAGCGACTGGTAGACCAGCACGATCTCGACGGTCGCCATCAGACGCCTCCCAGCTTCCGCAGCCGTTGGAACGGGGTGTAGGTCGCGATCACGTCGACCCTCTCGGGGTGTCCGGTCAGAGCCTCGGCCAGATCCGGCACGCACCGGAAGTCGACCTCGGCGTAGGCCAGACGTACGGCGAGGTCCTGGGCCCGCGGGCCGGTCGCGACGACCGTACGGCCGGCGAGCAGCTCGTACTCGACGTCCCAGAGCCAGGACACGTCCCGGCCGTCGGCCGCCGCGGAGTCGATGGCCAGGATGACGGTGGACGACTCGGCCAACGGCAGGGCCTCGGCCCAGCCGGCGGGGTTCTTGGCCAGCAGCAGGCGCGCCGTGGTGTCGCCGAAGCGGGTGGTGGCGAAGCGCCCAGCCGGCGCGGTCACCGTGCGCATCCCCTCCAGGGCCCGGCCCGGCTCGACCCCGAGCAGCTCGGCGGCGGCGAGTGCGCAGGCCGCGTTGCTGACGTTGAACCCGCCCGGCACGTTGAGCGCGGGCTCCCAGGCCCGCCCGGACCGGTCGATGATCTTGCCCTCGTGGACGGCGTAGTCGGCCTCGGGCTGGGCCAGTGCGCAGCGGCTGCAGCTCCAGCGGGTGCTGACGGCGCTCGGGCGCGGGTCACCCGGGGCGACCGTGCCGGTGGCCCCCGCCTGGGTGCTCTGCTGTCGGACCAGGTTGGCACCGCAGTTGGGGCAGAGCGAGGCGTCCTGGATCCAGGTGCCGGCGGTGTTCACCCACACGACCCGGCGGGCGGTCTGGGCGGCCCAGACGATCAGCGGCTCGTCGGCGTTGGCCACGACCACGGGGCCGTCCTCGCCGGCGGCGGCCAGGGCGTCCCGCCAGCTGCGACCCAGCCCCTTGATCTCGTGGTGCCGGTCCAGCTGGTCCCGGCTGAAGTTCAGCAGCACCAGGACCTCGGGTCGACCCAGCCGGATCAGGTCGGCGACCACCCGCTCGTCGGTCTCCAGGATGGCGAGGTCGGCGTGGGGGTGATCGCTGAGGGCCGACGCGATTCCGTGGTGCAGGTTGGCACCGTCGGCGTTGTGCACCACCCGGTCCGCCTGCGGCCCGAGTCCGGCACGGACGGCGGCGGCCAGGAAGTGCGTGGTGGTCGTCTTGCCGTTGGTCCCCGAGACCATCGCCACCCTTTTGCCCACGAGAAGCTTGGCCAGCGCCTGGGGGTCGACCCGGAGCATCACGGTGCCCTTGATGGAGGCACCCGAGCCGCGGCCGGCCAGCCGGGACGCCACGGCCGCGACCCGGCCCAGCAGGGTCGCGGCGGCGAGGCGTACGCGGGCCGC
>JAOPXW010000220.1 GCA_025964935.1 Friedmanniella sp.
CTTGGCACCCGTGTTGTCGGCGACCTTGAGCCGCGACTCCTGCTGGATCATCTGTTATCTCCTGGTTGTCTCACTGGTTCCCCGGTGAGGGGCCTCGTGGAACTTGTGGGGTTGATCGGACCGGACCGGCTGTCGTGGTGTCGAGCCACGGCAGCCGAGCGGTCGGTGCTACTTGGCCTTCTCGAGGATCTCGATCAGGCGCCAGCGCTTGGTGGCGCTCAGCGGGCGGGTCTCCATCACGCGGACGCGGTCGCCCATGCCTGCGCTGTTCTCCTCGTCGTGCGCCTTGATCTTGCTGGTCTGACGCAGCACCTTGCCGTACAGGCGGTGCTTGACGCGGTCCTCGACAGCCACGACGACGGTCTTGTCCATCTTGTCGCTGACGACGTAGCCCTCGCGGACCTTGCGCCGGCCGCGCTCCTCGACCGCCGCGGCGGTCTCGTTCACTTCTTCACTCATCTCAGGCCTCTACCTTCGCAGCGGCGGTGTCCGCCGGTGCCTCTTCAACGTCGGGGTCGTCCACGATCCCGAGCTCACGCTCGGTCAGGACGGTGTAGATCCGGGCGATGTCCTTGCGGACGGCCCGGAGCCGACCGTGCGACTCGAGCTGCCCGGTGGCCGCCTGGAAGCGGAGCGTGAACAGCTCCTCCTTCAGCTCGGTCACCTTGGCGTTGAGCTCGACCCGGCTCTGGCCGCGCAGCTCGGCGGCGGTTGCAACCTTGGCCATCAGATCTCACCTGCTTCGCGCTTGATAAAGCGCGCCTTCATGGGCAACTTGTGGATCGCCAGGCGCATGGCCTCGCGGGCCACCTCCTCGGTGACGCCGGAGAGCTCGAAGAGCACCCGGCCCGGCTTGATGTTGGCGATCCACCACTCCGGGGAGCCCTTACCGGAACCCATGCGGGTCTCGGCGGGCTTCTTGGTCAGCGGGCGGTCGGGGTAGACGTTGATCCACACCTTGCCGCCACGCTTCATGTGACGCGTCATCGCGATACGAGCGGACTCGATCTGACGGTTGGTCAGGTAGGCAGCCTCCATGGACTGGATACCGAACTCGCCGAAGGACAGCTTGGTGCCGCCCTTGGCCGCACCGGTCCGCTTCGGGTGGTGCTGCTTGCGGTACTTGACCCTGCGGGGAATCAGCATGCTCAGGCCTCCTGCGTTGCTTCGGCCGGGGCGGCAGCGGTGGCCTCGGCCGGAGCCGGGGTCTCGGCTGCGCCGTCGGCGCGGCGACGGCCACCACGCTCGGGGCGGTCGCTACGGACGGGACGGTCACCGCGGGCGGGACGACCCGGACGGGTGCGGCCGCCGGCGGCGTTGCGGGCCGCCTTCTGCGCTGCCCGCTCGGACCGGGTGCCGGAGACGTCGCCCTTGTAGATCCAGACCTTCACGCCGATCCGACCGAAGGTGGTCTTGGCCTCGTAGAAGCCGTAGTCGATGTCGGCCCGCAGCGTGTGCAGCGGGACGCGACCCTCGCGGTAGAACTCCGAGCGGCTCATCTCGGCGCCGCCGAGACGACCCGAGCACTGGATCCGGATGCCCTGGGCGCCGGAGCGCATCGCGCTCTGCTGCGCCTTGCGCATGGCCCGGCGGAACTGCACGCGGGAGGCGAGCTGCTCCGCGACACCCTGCGCGACGAGCTGGGAGTCGGTCTCGGGGTTCTTGACCTCGAGGATGTTCAGCTGGACCTGCTTGCCGGTCAGCTTCTCCAGGTCGCCACGGACGCGCTCGGCCTCGGCACCGTTACGGCCGATGACGATGCCCGGGCGGGCGGTGTAGATGTCGACCCGGACCCGGTCACGGGTGCGCTCGATCTCGACGCTGGAGATGCCGGCGCGCTCAAGGCCCTTGACCAGGAGCTTGCGGATCTTGACGTCCTCGCCGACGTACGCGCCGTAGAGCTTGTCGGCGTACCAACGGCTCTTGTGGTCCGTGCTGATCCCGAGGCGGAAGCCGTACGGGTTGATTTTCTGACCCATGCTCAGGCCTCCTTCTTCTTCGGGGTCTCCGGGGCCGCGTGCGGCTCGACGACGACGGTGATGTGGCTGGATCGCTTCAGGATCCGGCTGGCGCTGCCCTTGGCCCGGGGGCGGATGCGACGCATCGTCACACCCTCGTCCACGAAGGCCTGGGACACGAACAGGTCGTTGCCCCGCAGGTTGTCGGTCTGCTCGGCGTTGGCGACCGCACTGGCGAGCACCTTGTACACCGGCTCGCTCGCCGCCTGCGGCGCGAACTTCAGCGTGTTCAGGGCGTCGGGGACGTCCATGCCACGGACCAGGTCGATGACACGGCGGGCCTTGGTCGGAGAGATCCGGACCTGGCGGGCCACCGCGTACGAACCGGGACGGTCGCCGAGCAGCGTCTGCCGACGGCTCGGGCGTGAGTCCTTGCTCATCTGATTCAGCTTCCTTGTCTAAGCGGCCCCGCCTCAGCGGCGGCGCGACTTCCGGTCGTCCTTGATGTGGCCCCTGAAGGTCCGCGTGGGCGCGAACTCTCCGAGCTTGTGACCCACCATCGAGTCGGTCACGAAGACCGGTACGTGCTTGCGTCCGTCGTGGACCGCGATGGTGTGACCGATCATGTCGGGCACGATCATCGAACGGCGCGACCAGGTCTTGATGACGTTCTTGGTCCCGCGGCCGTTCTGCACCTCGACCTTCTTGGCAAGGTGGTCATCGACGAAGGGACCCTTTTTCAGGCTGCGTGGCATGTCTTCGGTACTCCTGCTCAGCGCTTCTTGCCGGACTTACGACGGCGAATGATCTGACGACTGCTCGCCTTGTTCTTGTCACGGGTCCGACCCTCAGGCTGGCCCCATGGCGACACCGGGTGGCGACCACCGGAGGTCTTGCCCTCACCACCACCGTGCGGGTGGTCGATCGGGTTCATGGCCACACCGCGGACGGTCGGGCGCTTGCCCTTCCAGCGGTTACGGCCGGCCTTGCCCCAGTTGATGTTCGACTGCTCGGCGTTGCCGACCTCACCGACGGTGGCGCGGCAGCGGATGTCCACCAGCCGCATCTCACCCGAGGGCATCCGGAGCGTGGCGTTCTTGCCCTCACGGGCCACCAGCTGGATGCTCGCACCGGCGGACCGGGCCAGCTTCGCTCCGCCACCGGGACGCAGCTCCACCGCGTGGATCGTGGTGCCCACGGGGATGTTGCGCAGCGGCAGGTTGTTGCCGGGCTTGATGTCGGCGGCCTCGCCGGCCTCGATCACGCTGCCCTGGCCCAGGCCGTGCGGCGCAATGATGTAGCGCTTCTCGCCGTCGGCGAAGTGCAGCAGCGCGATCCGAGCCGTCCGGTTCGGGTCGTACTCGATGTGCGCGACCTTGGCCGGCACGCCGTCCTTGTCGTAGCGCTTGAAGTCGATCAGCCGGTAGGCCTGCTTGTGACCGCCACCGATGTGCCGGGTGGTGATCCGGCCGGTGTTGTTGCGGCCACCGGTCTTGGGGCTGGGGACGAGCAGGGACTTCTCCGGGGTGGACCGGGTCAGCTCGACGAAGTCGGCAACGCTACTGCCACGGCGGCCGGGCGTTGTCGGCTTGTACTTACGGATACCCATGAGTCTTTTCCTTTTCTTCCTTGCTCGCTCAGCCGACCGGGCCGGAGAAGATGTCGATGCGCTCGCCGTCGGCGACGGACACGATGGCCCGCTTGGTGTCGGGACGCTTGCCGTAACCGGCCTTGGTGCGACGCTTCTTGCCCTGGCGGTTGAGGGTGTTGACACCGGTCACGTGGACGCCGAAGACGGACTCGACCGCGATCTTGATCTCGGTCTTGTTGGCGTCCGGGGAGACGACGAAGGTGTACTTGTTCTCGTCCAGCAGGCTGTACGACTTCTCGCTCACCACGGGGGCGAGCAGGATGTCGCGGTGGTCGCGGATCTTGACGGTGCTCACTGGTCGTTCTCCTTCTCGTTCTCCGTGCCGGCGAAGGCCTCGGACTCGATGGCGACGGCCTTGGCCGACTTGCCCGACACCGGGCCGGAGACGTAGGACTCCAGGGCTGCGGAGGTGAAGACGACCTCGTCGTTGACCAGCACGTCGTAGGCGTTCAGCTGGTCCACGGCGATCGCGTGCACCGTGATCGCGTTGCGCAGGCTGAGCCAGGCCAGGTCCTCGTTGCGGTGCAGGACGACCAGCACCTTCTCCGAGGTCGACACGGTGGCCAGCGCGGTCAGCGCGGTCTTGGTCGAGGGGACGTCGCCGGCGACCAGGTCGCTGACCACGTGCACCCGGCCGTCACGGGCCCGGTCCGAGAGCGCACCGCGGAGAGCGGCGGCGATCATCTTCTTGGGGGTCCGCTGGGCGTAGCCGTGCGGGGTCGGGCCGTGCACGACGCCACCGCCGACGTACTGCGGAGCGCGCACCGAACCCTGACGGGCGCGGCCGGTGCCCTTCTGGCGGTAGGGCTTGCGGCCACCACCGCGGACCTCGGCCCGCGTCTTGGTGGAGTGCGTGCCCTGACGGGCCGCGGCCAGCTGGGCCACCACGACCTGGTGGATCAGCGGGATGTTGGCGGTGACGTCGAAGAGCTCGGCGGGGAGCTCAGCGGTGCCACTCGAGGCGCCCTGGGCGTCACGGACCTCAACGGTGCGGGACTCGCTCATGCTGCGTCTCCTTCCTTGACGACCTTCTTCGAAGCGCTGCGGAGCACGACGAGGCCACCCTTGTTCCCGGGGATCGCACCCTTGATGAGGATGAGGCCACGCTCGGCGTCCACGGCGTGCACGGTCAGGTTCTGCACGGTGACGCGGTCGACACCCATGCGACCCGCCATCTTCAAACCCTTGAAGACGCGGCCGGGGGTGGCGCAGCCACCGATGGAGCCAGGCGAGCGGTGCTTGCGGTGCACACCGTGCGAGGCGCGCAGACCACCGAAACCGTGGCGCTTCATGACACCCGCGGTTCCCTTGCCCTTGCTGACGCCGGTCACGTCGATGATCTCGTCGGCGGCGAAGACCTCAGCGGTCAGCTCCTGCCCGAGCGTGAACTCCGTCGCGTCGGTGGTGCGGATCTCGACGAGGTGCTTGCGGGGCGTGACACCGGCCTTCTCGAAGTGACCAGCGCTGGGCTTGGTCACCTTCTTGGCCTTGATCGCACCGAACCCGAGCTGGACGGCACCGTAGCCGTCGGAGTCGGGCGTGCGGACCTGGGTCACGACGCAAGGACCAGCCTGGACCACAGTCACCGGGACGACACGGTTGTTCTCGTCCCAGAGCTGGGTCATGCCGAGCTTGGTGCCCAGCAGGCCCTTGACTTTCCTGTCTGAATTTAGGGTGGCGCTCATTGTTCTTTCGTCCTCAGAGCTTGATCTCGATGTCAACGCCGGCCGGAAGGTCCAGGCGCATCAACGAGTCAACGGTCTTGGGGGTCGGGTCGATGATGTCGATGAGCCGCTTGTGCGTGCGCATCTCGAAGTGCTCCCGGCTGTCCTTGTACTTGTGCGGAGAGCGGATCACGCAGAACACGTTCTTCTCCGTGGGCAACGGCACCGGACCGGCAACCTTCGCACCCGTACGCGTCACCGTGTCGACGATCTTGCGCGCCGAGGAGTCGATGACCTCGTGGTCGTAGGCCTTGAGCCTGATGCGGATCTTTTGTCCCGCCACAGTTCCCTCTTCTCGTGCTACTTGGTCGCGGGCTTGGTTGCACCCACTCGTTCTGCAAATGTCAATGGGCCGGAGCCCGTCTCGTGCGCCTGCTTCTCCTGCTCCGCCCACCCACGCGGTCGGGCGTGTCGGCCACGTCGTGGCACGTCACGCTCACCATTTCCTGTCCAAGGGAGGTGGCCCAGCCTCGACCCGACACCCGAAGGCACCCGGCCCGACCAGACATTCCGGGATCTCGCGGTGCGGCGGTCCGCCCGGCTCCTGGAGAGGAACCACTGCATGACACACCCCGGCGACCCCGTCGGAGCAACCTGACGATTCTGTCAGAGACCGTCGACCAGATCAAATCCCGCAGGACGGACCACAACGACGGCCGCCACGTCCCAGGGGGACGCGGCCGGAAGCGTCCACGTTACCGCACCGGGGCGGACGCGTCGCATCGGAGCCCGGCCGGGCTGACCCGGCCGGGGCGCGCTGAGCGGGCGTTAGGCTGCCAGGCGTGAACGGGCCAGGCGTGCGGGTGGGTGTCGCGGCCGGCCACCGGTCGACCGCCGAGGCGGGGGCCGGGATCCTCGCGGCCGGGGGCAGCGCCGTCGACGCCGCCGTGGCCATGATGTTGACCAGCTGTGCGGCGGAGACCATCTTCACCGGCCTCAGCGGCGGCGGGTTCGCCACGGTCTACGACGCGGCCAGCGGCGAGGTCACCTGCGTCGACTTCTTCGTCGCCGTCCCCGGGCTCGACGGCCGCACCCCCGGCTCCGGGATCGCCATCGAGGTCAGCTTCGTCGGACAGCCCGTGCCGTACGAGATCGGTCCGGCCACCGTGGCGGTGCCGGGCATCCCCGCCGGAGCGCGGCACCTGTGGGAGCGCTGGGGCCGGCTGCCGTGGGCCGACGTCGTCGCCCCCGGGCGGGAGGCCTCGCTGGGCACCCCGTTCCCCCAGACCCACGCCGTCCTGCTGCCCCTGGTCGCCCCCGCCTTCTGCGTCGGAGAGGGTCTGACGGTCTTCCGGCGACCCGACGGCACCCTGCTGCAGGCCGGGGACCCGCTGCTGCACCCCGACCACCACCGGGCCTACGAGCTGCTCGCCGCCGACCCCGGGGCGTTCTACCGGGGGCGCTATGCCGACGCCCTGCTCGAGGCCGTCGCCGACGGCAGCGCCCTGAGCCAGGCCGACCTGGACGCGTACGCGGTGGTCGAGTCCGCGCCGGGCCGGGCCCGGGTCGACGACCACACCGTGTACGCCCGGGGCAACGACCTGGACGACGTGCTGGGGACCCTGGGCGCGGCCGCCGCCACCGTCACCGCCGACCCGACCCGCGACCCGGGTTCCGCCCTGGCCCTGGTCGAGGCCCTGCGCGCCCCCGACCGGCGGGCCGAGACCACCAACCTGGTGGCGGTCGACGCCCAGGGGGACGGGATCGCGCTCACCACCAGCCTGGGCCTGGGCTCCGGCGTCTGGGTGCCGGGGATGGGGGTGCACCTGAACTCCATGCTCGGTGAGGGCGAGCTGATCCGCGAGGGACTGCGGCCCGGGGCCCGGATGGGCTCGATGATGTCGCCGCTGGCCGCGGTCGGGCCGGACGGCCGGCTGGCGGCCCTGGCCGGGGCGGCCGGGGGCAGCCGGATCCGGCCGGCGCTGGTCCAGTGCCTGCTGCGGATGCTGCGGGGCGCCGGCCCCCAGGACGCGATCGACGCCCCCCGGCTGAACGCGCTGCCCGACCTGGTCCGGCTCGAGCCCGGGTTCCACCCCCAGGTGCTCGCCGGGCTGGAGGCCCAGGGTCAGGCGTACGCGGTGGCGCAGGGCCGGGACCCCTACTTCGGCGGGGTGTCAGGGCTGAGCGCCCTGGGTGGCGGGGCCGACCCCCGACGCAACGGCAGCGTCATCCTGCTTTGACCAAGTGGACCAGGGCGGGCGCGACCACCGGGCCGCGGTGTTCAGCCCGTACGAGGGGGCGCGCCGCTCCGGCCAGGGCCGCTACGGTTTCCGTGTGACCTCGGTTCCCTCTTCGACCTACCGCCTGCAGGACCAGCGTGAGTTCACGCTGGCCGACGCCGCGGACCTGACCGACTACCTGCACGACCTGGGGGTGGGGGCGGTCTATCTCTCCCCCGTCCTCGCCTCGACCCAGGGCTCGGACCACGGCTACGACACCGTCGACGTGACCCGGATCGACCCCGACCGGGGCGGCCAGGCCGGCTTCGAGAAGGTGCTGGCCGCGGCCGGGCGGGACGGGCTGGGGGTTGTCGTCGACATCGTGCCCAACCACCTCGGCATCTCGGCTCCGGTCGAGAACCCCGCCTGGTGGGACGTGCTCCGGCTCGGGGCCGAGTCCCCGTACGCGGCCTGGTTCGACATCGACTGGTCGCGGGGAAAGGTGCTGGTGCCCATCCTGGGCGACGACGACACCCTGACCCTGGCCGACGGCGAGCTGCACTACTACGAGAACCGGTTGCCGATCGCCCCCGGCACCGCCCACCCCGGCGACACCGCCGCGCAGGTGCACGCCCGCCAGCACTACGAGCTCGTGCACTGGTCGCGGGCCAACACCGAGCTGAACTACCGCCGGTTCTTCGCCGTGACCACGCTGGCCGGGGTGCGGGTCGAGGACCCGGAGGTCTTCGAGGCCACCCACGCCCTGATCCGGACCTGGGTGCGCTCGGGGGTGACCGGGCTGCGGATCGACCACCCGGACGGCCTGGTCGACCCCGGGGAGTACCTGCGCCGGCTGCGCGCCCTGGCCCCCGACGCCTGGATCACCGTGGAGAAGATCCTCGAGCCCGGGGAGAAGCTGCCGACCGACTGGCCCGTCGAGGGCACCACCGGCTACGACGCCATGCGCGAGGTCAACGGCCTGTTCGTCGACCCGGCCGCCGAGGAGCCGTTCACCAGGCTCTACCAGCGGCTCACCGGGGACGAGAAGACGATCGGGGAGCACATCGAGATCGGCAAGCGGATGGTCGTCACCGACCTGCTGCCCGCCGAGGTGGCCCGGATGGCCCGGCTCGTCCCCGAGGTGCCCGACGCCGGCCCCGCGCTGGCCGAGGTCGCCGTGGCCTTCGACGTCTACCGCTCCTATCTCCCCGACGGGGCCGAGCACCTCGACAGCGCCCTCGCGCTGGCCGCCGAGCGCAACCCGGCGCTGGCCGCCACCCTGGAGGTCCTCAGCCCCCGGCTGCACGACGCCGAGGACGAGCTGGCCCGCCGGATGCAGCAGCTCAGCGGGGCCACCATGGCCAAGGGCATCGAGGACACCGCCTACTACCGCTACTCCCGCTTCGTCGCCCTGAACGAGGTCGGCAGCGACCCCAGCGAGTTCGGGATCGACCTGGCCGGGTTCCACACCGCCCAGGTCACCCGGCAGGCCGACCAGCCGCAGTCGATGACCGCGCTCTCCACCCACGACACCAAGCGCGGCGAGGACGTCCGGGCCCGGCTGGCCGTGCTGGCCGAGGTGGAGTCCGAGTGGACCGCGTTCGCTGAGGCGTTCCTGGCCGCGAGCACCGTGCCCAACCGGGCCTTCGGCTACTTCCTGGCCCAGACCCTCGCGGGGGTCGGCCCGGTCGAGCGGGAGCGGCTGCACGCGTACGCCGAGAAGGCGGTGCGCGAGGCCAGCGACGGCACGACCTGGACCGCGCCCGACCAGGCCTTCGAGACGACGGTGCACGACAGCGTCGACCGCGCGTACGACGAGCCGGCCCTGCGCCGGGCCTGGGACACCCTGACGGCACGGCTGGAGGGCCCGGGCTGGTCGAACGCCCTGGGCCAGAAGCTGGTGCAGCTGACCATGCCGGGGGTGCCCGACGTCTACCAGGGCACCGAGCTGTGGGAGGACTCCCTGGTCGACCCGGACAACCGTCGCGCGGTGGACTACCCCGTACGGCGCCGGCTGCTCGCGGACCTGGCCACCAAGGCCCCGGCCGTGGACGCGACCGGCGCGGCCAAGCTCTGGGTCACCACCCAGGCGCTGCACGCCCGCCGGGACCACCCGGAGGCGTTCACCGGCTACACCGCGCTGGCCGCCGAGGGCCCGGCCGCGGACCACCTGGTGGCCTTCGACCGCGGCGGCGCGATCACCCTGGCCACCCGGCTGCCGGTCGGCCTGGCCGACGCGGGCGGCTGGGGCGAGACCATCCTGACCCTGCCGGGTGAGCTGGTCGACCGGCTC
>JAOPXW010000030.1 GCA_025964935.1 Friedmanniella sp.
ACTCGTGCACCAGGTACCCGTGGGCGGCGTGGATCTCGACCACGTCGAACCCGGCCTCGTCGGACCGGCGGGCGGCGGCGGCGAAGGCCGCCACCGTCTCGTCGATGTCGCCCTGGGTCATCTCGCGAGGGGCCTCGTAGCCCGGGAAGGCGAGGTCGGAGGCGGCGATGGTGGGCCAGCCGCCGTCCAGCTCCGGCACGCTGCCGGTGGCCTCACCGGGGACGCCGCGGTAGGTCGACCCCTTCCGGCCCGCATGGGCCAGCTGGATCCCGAAGGCGGCGTCCTGGGTGTGCACGAAGTCGGCGATGCGGGCCCAGGCGTCCCGCTGTTCGTCGTTCCAGATCCCGGTGTCCTGCGGGCTGATCCGCCCCGCCGGGGTGACCGCGGTGGCTTCGGTCAGGACGAGGCCGAAGCCGCCCTGGGCCCGTGAGCCGAGGTGGACCAGGTGCCAGTCGGTGGGCACGCCGTCCTGCTGGTCGACCGAGTACTGGCACATGGGGGCCAGCCAGACCCGGTTCTTGACGGTCAGGCCGCGGAGGGTGAACGGTTCGAAAAGACGAGGCATACCTGGCTCAACCGCCGGAGGCTGACCTTGCTTCCCGGCTGCGCCGTCGCCTGGGTCACATCGGCGGGCGTTACCGCCCGGGCCGTCGAAATGTGCAGTGACGCAAACGTGACCGCCGGCCGGGCCGCGGACCGTGGCCAGCGGCCCGCCCCGCGCAGTATGTTCCGGCCGTCGACCAGCGCCGATCGCGCACCCCCCTGGGCACCTGTCGACCTGAAGAAGGGATCGACCCGTGACCTCGTTGACCATGTTGTGGCGCCGCCGGGCGGCCGTCGGAGTCGGAGCGGTCCTCGTTCTGGTGGGAGGGTCGCTGGTCGTCCCCGCGGAGGCCGTACCGCTCGGGCCCACCGACTGCCCCGCCCCGGTCCCGATCCGCTCCATCACCACCGGCATGACGGGCACCGGCTACACCGTGGTCAAGGGCTCGACCCCCGAGCCCTTCACCGTCGAGGTGCTCGGCGTCCTGACCGACGGTCTGGGGGTCGGTCGCGACATGGTGGTGATCAAGGTCGCGGACCTGCCCGACCACCACGTGGTGGACCAGGGCGGCGGGATCTGGGCGGGCATGTCGGGGTCCCCGGTCTACGTCGACGGGCAGCTGCTGGGGGCGGTCTCGTACGGTCCCACGCTGGCCCCCTCACCGATCGGGGGCCTCACCCCCGCCGAGGACATGGTCAAGATCCTGGACTACGCCAACCCGGCGACCGCGGCGAAGCCGAGCGCCACCCCGGCCGCCCCGGTCACGGTCACGCTGCCGAAGAAGCTGCGCACCGGGCTGGCTGATCGGGCCGTAGTCGCCGCGCCGCGCGGCGCCCTGCGACAGCTGCCCACGCCGCTCTCGGTCAGCGGGCTCACCTCCCGGCGGATCGACCGGCTGCAGTCCGACGCCGCCCGGGCGGGCCGGTCCTACGTGGCCTACCCCGGGTCCAGTCACCAGGCCCCGGCCGCGATCGGCTCAGCGGCCCGCCCCGTGCCGGGCGGCAACTTCGTCGCCGCCCTGTCCTACGGTGACGTCACCTTCGCCGGGATCGGCACCACCACCGCGGTCTGCGGCGACCAGGCTCTCGCCTTCGGCCACCCGCTGCAGTACACCGGGCCCGCCACCTACGGCGCCAACGACGCCGACGTCTTGACCATCGTCAAGGACGACACCCTCGGCTCGTTCAAGATGGCCAACATCACGACCGACTTCGGCACCGTCGACCAGGACCGGTTGGCGGGCATCCGGGCTCAGCTGGGCGCGGTGCCCTCCTCGGCCGACGTCACGGTCACGGTGAAGAACCTCGACACGGGCAAGTCCCGGGTCGGGCACACCCGGGTCGTCGACCAGCCCACGCTGCCGGCGGTGACGGCGTACGCCATCTGGGGCGACTACGACGCCGTCTTCGACGAGTACGGCGACGGTCACGCCACCACCAGCTGGACCATCGACGGGACCCGGGCGGGCGGGGTGCCGTTCTCGGTCAGCCGGTCCAACCAGTTCGCCGACCTCTACGGCGTCACCGACGAGCCCGCCATCGAGGCCGCGGACGCGGCGGACTCCCTGGTCAACAACGACTACGAGGCCGTCCACATCACCGGGGTCACCTTCTCCTCCGCCGTCTCGACGGTCTACCGGCAGCTGCACGTCACCAAGGTCGAGGCCTCGGTGAACGGCGGGAAGTACACCACCAAGGCGCTGCGGCTCAAGGTCGGCGACAAGCTCAAGGTCCGGGTCAGCAAGCGCCCCTACCGCGGCACCACCACCACCACCACGACCCTGTCGCTGACCGTGCCGAAGAAGGCCCGGGGGATGTCCGGCGATCTGACGGCCACCGGCGCCGACAGCTTCCGGCAGAGCAGCGACTCCGGCAACTCCAGCTGCCTGCTCAGCGCCGAGGGCTGTGGTGACAGCACCGAGGGCTCGCTGGACAAGGTCATCAAGTCGATCACCTCGCCGGCACGCAACGACGACCTGATCGTCGCCCTGGACGTGGAGGCGGACTCGACCTCGGCCAGCTCGCAGACCAAGAAGGTCGCGCGGCAGCCGTACACGATCACGGGGAGCAAGTCGCTGGAGGTCTCGGTCAAGCGCTGAGCCCCGGTCACGCGCCGGGCCCTGGGCCCGTACGGGCGTACGTCCCCTCGGGGGCGTGCGCCCGTTCGTCGTCCCGCCCCGTCTTGCCCGCGTGACGATGATGGTGCCGTGCCCGAAGGTGACAGCGTCTACAAGGTGGCCCGCACCCTCGACCGGGCCCTGCGGGGACGGGCGCTGGCGGCCGGCGAGCTGCGGGTGGGAGCCCTGGTCGGGGCCGAGCTGGCCGGGGTCACGGTCCTGGAGAACCTCACCCACGGCAAGCACCTGCTGACCCGCTTCGACAACGGCCAGACCCTGCACACCCATCTGCGGATGGACGGGACGTGGACCGTGGTCCGCCCCGGCCGCCGGCTGCCGCGCAGCCTCGACCCCGACATCCGCGTGCTGCTCGCCGTCGCGGACGGGCCCACGGCGTACGGGCTCACCATCCCCGTGGTCGAGCTGCTGCCGACGAGCGCGGAGCACGAGGCGGTCGGGCACCTGGGGCCGGACCCGCTGCGGCCGGACTGGGACGCCGACCAGGCGGTGGCCCGACTGGAGGCGTGGCCGGACCGGACCATCGCGGCGGCCCTGCTGGACCAGCGAGGGATGGCCGGACTGGGCAACCTGTGGGTCAACGAGCTCTGCTTCCTGCGCGGCATCAGTCCCTGGACCCCCGTCCGGGACGTCGACGTCCCCGCCCTGGTGCGGCTGGCCGTCCGGACGCTGCGGCACTCCGCCCTCGTCCCGGGCGCCTACCAGGTGACCACCGGCAACAACCGGCGCGGGCAGGACCACTGGGTCGCCGGCCGCGCGCACCACCCCTGCCGGCGCTGCCGGACCCTGGTCAAGATGGTGCCGGAGATCCCCAACGACCCGGAGCAGCGGCGCACGTGGTGGTGCCCGACCTGCCAGCCCGGACCCGAGCGTCCCGCCCCGCCCTGACCGGCGACCCGCCGATCCTCAGCGGCCCCGACGCTTCGGGGGCCGCTTGGCGGCGGCCTTGCGCTGGTGGGCCGACGCCCGACCGGTCGCCCCG
>JAOPXW010000245.1 GCA_025964935.1 Friedmanniella sp.
GTCCGCCGCCCGCATGTCCTGGGCCAGCTCCTGCTGCCCCACCCGGTGTTGCTCCAGGTGATGCAGTGGATGTCGTTCACGGCCGAGCTGAGCTCGGTCGTGGTGCTCTGGCTGCGCGGCCGGGCCCTGCTGGGCGCGGCCCTGTTCTGGCTCGGCTTCCACCTCTTCACCGTCGCGCTGCTGTTCATCCACTTCGCCCCGACCGTGGTCTGCTGGCTGGCGTTCGCCCCGCTGGAGCGGCTGGGCCCGTGGCTACGGTCCCGGCGGGCGGCCCGAGCGGACCCTGCCGGGTGGCGGCAGGGCGCAGGCGGGGGTGCCGCCGGGCAGCCGCTGACGGTTCCGGGCGACCAGACGGTAGACGGCCGCCGCTAGCGAGCGCACCCCGGGCAGCAGCATGGCGGAGCCGAGGACCCCGTACGCCCCGCCCCGGAAGCGCAGCCAGTGCGCGAACGCGGAGGCGCCGCCGTGCACGGTCCCGTCCGGGTGGACCAGGAGAGCCTCGAACCGGGCCCGCTCGTCGGTCAGCCCGAGCCCGGCCAGGTCGGTGAACTGCCACGGGACCAGCTGGACGTCGGGTGCGTCGCGGCGGTGCAGCCGTTCGGCGACCCAGGTCGCACTCGTCGTGCAGAACGCGCAGTCGCCGTCGAAGATCAGCCAGGGCACGCGGCGGGGCGCCTCGGCGGGGGTGGACACGCAGGAACCCTACCTGGGGACCTGGGGACAAGTCCCGAACCGGCCCCGCACGACCCCCTGGGCCGACAGAATGATCATCATGAGCCAGAACTCCGACCCGTCGTCGCCCCAGGGCGAGCCGCAGACCGGCCCCTCCTACGCCCAGCAGACCTACGGCGGGCAGCCCAGCCCGCCCGAGCCGGCGTACGGCTCGCCCTACGGCCGGCCCGAGCCCGCGTACGGCTCGGCGTACGGCCAGCCGGAGGCGCAGCCCGGTGGCTACGACCCGCAGACCTCGGTCCAGCCGGGCTACGGTCAGCCCGGTTACGGCCCGCCCGGCTACGGTCAGCCCGGTTACGGTCCCGGCGGCTACACCCCGATGGCCGGGGAGCCGGCCAGCCTGGACCTGCCCTGGTACGGCATCTCGTTCGTCCCCGCGGTCAAGCGGGTCTTCCAGAAGTACGCGCGCTTCGACGGCCGCGCCAGCCGCGGGGAGTACTGGTGGTGGGCCTTGGCCTCGGGCGTCGTGTTCAGCGTAGTCGGCCTCATCGCGGGGGTCCTGGGGGCCGCGACGTCCCCCGACGGCGGCAGCACCCCGGGCGCCGGCTTCACGGTCATCTTCGGTCTGTTCGGCCTGGTCTGGCTGGCGATCATCGTGCCGGCGCTGGCGGTCATGGTGCGGCGCCTGCACGACGCCGGGTTCTCCGGCTGGATGGCCCTGCTGCTCCTGATTCCGTCGCTCGGCGGGCTGATCGTGGCCGTGCTCTGCGTCCTGCCCAGCAACCCCACCGGCGCCCGGTTCGACCGGGCCGCCGCCTGATCCAGCTCGCCGGGTCGCACGGTCCCCGCTCGGTCGGCGGGGGCCGCCCGGCCCCGTAGACTCCAGGCGTGGCTGGCCGGATCAACGACGAGGACGTCGTAACCGTCCGCGAACGGGCGCGGATCGAGGAGGTCGTCGGGTCCTACGTCGCCCTGCGGAACGCCGGCGGCGGCTCGCTGAAGGGTCTGTGCCCCTTCCACGACGAGAAGACCCCGTCCTTCCAGGTCACCCCTTCCCGCGGCTTCTTCTACTGCTTCGGTTGCGGTGAGGGTGGCGACACCATCACCTTCATGCAGAAGATCGACAACCTGTCCTTCGCCGAGGCGGTGGAGCGGCTGGCCGACAAGGTGGGCATCCAGCTCCGCTACACCGAGGACAACGGCAGCCGGCCCGAGCCGGGCATCCGGGTCCGCCTGATGGAGGCCAACCGGCTGGCCGCGGAGTTCTTCGTCGAGCAGCTGATGAGCCCAGACGCCCTCAAGGCGCGGCAGTTCCTGTCCGAGCGTGGTTTCGACCGGGTCGCCGCCGAGCAGTTCGGGGTCGGCTTCGCCCCCCGCGACGGGCGGGCCCTGCTGCGACACCTGCGCGGCCGGGGGTTCTCCGACCGGGAGCTCGTGACCGCCGGGCTGACCCGCGAGGCGGGGTACGACTTCTTCCAGAGCCGGGTCCTCTGGCCCATCCGCGACTCGGGTCGGCAGGTCATCGGCTTCGGCGCCCGTCGGCTGTTCGACGACGACCGGATGCCCGCCAAGTACCTCAACACCCCCGAGACCCCCCTCTACAAGAAGTCCCAGGTCCTGTACGGGCTCGACCTGGCCCGGACGGCGATCAGCAAGCGGAGCCAGGCCGTGGTGGTCGAGGGCTACACCGACGTGATGGCCGCCCACCTGTCCGGGGTCGAGACGGCGGTCGCCTCCTGCGGGACCGCCTTCGGGGACGACCACGCCCGCCTGCTGCGTCGCCTGATGGGCAACCACGACGCGTTCCAGGGCGAGGTCATCTTCACCTTCGACGGCGATGCGGCCGGTCAGGCCGCCGCTCTCAAGGTGTTCGCGGGTGACCAGAACTTCATCACCCAGACCTACGTGGCCATCGAGCCGACCGGTTTGGACCCCTGCGACCTGCGGCTGCAGCGGGGTGACGCCGCCGTCCGGGAGCTGGTGGCCCGGCGGGTGCCGCTGTACCGCTTCGTGATGAGCAACCTGCTCAAGCAGCACGACCTGGACCGGGCCGACGGGCGGCTGGCGGCGCTCCGGGCCGCCGCGCCCCTGGTCGCCAGCATCAGGGACGCGGCCATGGTCTCCGGCTACGCCCGGGAGCTGGCCGGCCTGCTCGGGATGGACGTCGAGGAGGTGCGTGCCGAGGTGATGCGCACCGCCGCGAAGGCGCCGCGTCACCACGAGGCCGTGACGTCGACCGAGGAGCCGCCGCCGGAGCGGGCCGCCGACCAGCTGCCGATGCCGCACCCACACGACCGGCTGCTGGCCACCGAGCGCGAGACCAGCAAGCTGCTGATCCAGACCCCCCAGCTGTTCGGGGCCGGCTGGGACGGGCTGAGCGGGGACGACTTCACCCACCCCGCCTACCGGGCGGTCTTCACCGCGGTGGAGAAGGCGGCCGCGGAGGCGACGACCGGTGACTGGGTGCACCGGGTGTCGGCGGCGGCCGAGCACGACGCCGTGCGGTCCCTGGTCGTGTCCCTCGCCGTCGAGTCGTTGCCGGTGCACGGCGAGGTGACCCCGCGGTTCGTGATGGCCAACGCCGCCGGGCTTCAGCTGCTGACGGTGATGCGGATGATCGCGCAGCTCAAGTCCAGGCTGCAGCGGACCAATCCGGTCGAGGCCCAGCAGAAGTACAACCAGATGTTCTCCGAGCTGGTCGTGCTGGAGGCCCGCCGCCAGGAGCTCCAGACCCGAAGCATCGGCGCCCTCGACTAGTCCCTCCCGCGTGCCCGACCAGGACACCACCCGCAGCGGGCGGACGACGGTGGACCCGCCCGGCCAACAGACTGAGGGTCCGGGACACCACCTCGTGAGGGCACGCTGGGGCGGACAACACCACCGCGGCACGGACACCAGCGCGCACCTGTACGGGGCGGCGGGGCCCCGCGAGGGTGGAGCCATGACCACCCTCGCCCCAGCCCCGGACCAGTCCCTGCTCACCCCGAGTGAGGAGGTCGCCCTGGCCCGGGCTGTGGAGGCCGGGCTGCTGGCCCGCCAGCTCCGGCTCGAGGGCCGCGGCTTCGGCGACGCGTCCCCGGACGAGCTGGCCGACCTGGAGGCGGCGGGGGAGGCCGCGCGCCAGCGGTTCATCGCGGCGAACCTGGGACTGGTGGGGATGGTGGCGCGCCAGTTCGCGGACCGGACCCGGGTGAGTCACGCCGAGCTCTACCAGGAAGGCTGCCTCGGCCTCATCACCGCCGTCGAGCGGTGGGACTGGGCCCGCGGGCTCCGCTTCTCGACCTACGCCCTGTTCTGGGTCCGGGCCTGTGTCGGCGCGGCGGCGACGGGGCCGCTGGGCCCGCTCCAGGTGCCCTCAAGTCGTGCCGAGCAGGTCCGCGAGGCCCACAGCCGGGAGGCGGAGCTGACCCAGCGGCTCGGGCGGACCCCCACCCGCCGCGAGCTGGCACGGGCACTGGGGCGCTCGGTCGCCTGGACCGCCGGGCTGCTGGCTCACGAGACCCCGCAGCCCCTGGACCTGGTCGACCCGCAGGACCTGGCGGGTCTGGTCGGCGGCGACCCCGCCGGGGAGCGGTCCCGGGGCCGGGAGGTCACCGACCTCCTGCTGGGGCTGGACGACCTGGCCCGCTCCGTGCTGGTCCTGCGGCTCGGGCTGCAGGACGGTCAGCCCCGGACCCTGGCGGGCACGTCCCGCGCTCTGGGACTGACGCCCTCCCACGTACGGCGGGTGGAGGCCCGGGCCCTGGACGACCTGCGCGCGGTCTGCCCGCAGCAGGCCCGGGCGCTGCTGTGAGCCCGGTCGGACGTGGCTCGGTCGAGCGGAGAAGCGCGGGACAATGGGGCGGTGAAGACCTCAGGACGAGCCGCGGGCGACCGGGCGGGGCGTACGCGGTGGTGGTCGCGCTCACGCGGACTGCCGGCGGCGGCGTACGCGTCCTGGCTGGCCTCGGCCGCGGCTCAGCCCGGCGCGGGTCCGACCCGGATCCTGGCGTGGGGCCGAGCCGGGGACCAGCTCGTCATCGGCGGGCCGGCTCTGCTCTCCTGGGGTGGGGTGGACGGCTGGCAGCACCTCGGCTGGCACGAGATCGAGCGGGGCGGCTGGGAGGCCGCGGACGGTCGGCTGACCTGGCGCCGCTACGACGGCGAGCCCGAGCACCTGGCCCTCAGCGAGCCGGGCCGGGTGCCGGAGCTCTTCCGGGAGCGGGTGGCCGCCAGCATCGCCGTCGAGAAGCTCATCGCGCTGAAGGGGGACCGTGGCGTCATCGTCACCGCCCGTCGGCACCTCGGCACCGGTGGCGAGCTGAGCTGGCACGCGACCCTGAGCTCCGGTCTGTCCTGGTCGACCCCCGGGGTCACCGAGGCGGCCGCCGACGCCCTG
>JAOPXW010000262.1 GCA_025964935.1 Friedmanniella sp.
CCGCTGCCCGCGGCCGACCCGGCCGCGGCCACCGACGTCGCCGCGGCGTACGCTCCATCGACCTCGGCGACCCCGCCGGACCAGCAGGAAGTTGGCACCCCGAAGTGACCGGTTTGAAACGGCCCAACGTCAAGCATCTGATGCTCTTCTCGGGGCGGGCCTATCCCGAGCTGGCCGGGGAGGTCGCCCGGATGCTCGACGTCGAGATCGTGCCCACCCGCGCGATCAGCTACGCCAACTCCGAGATCTACGTGCGCTTCGAGGAGTCGGTCCGCGGCTGCGACGCGTACGTGCTGCAGAGCCACGCCGCTCCGGTGAACGAGTGGATCATGGAGCAGCTGATCATGGTCGACGCCCTGAAGAGGGCATCGGCCAAGCGGATCACCGTGGTGGCGCCGTTCTACCCGTACGCGCGCCAGGACAAGAAGCACCGGGGCCGGGAGCCGATCTCGGCCCGGCTGGTCGCCGACCTGTTCAAGACCGCCGGCGCGAACCGGCTGATGTCGGTCGACCTGCACGCGGCGCAGATCCAGGGCTTCTTCGACGGCCCGGTGGACCACCTGTGGGCGCTGCCCGTGCTCTCGGACTACATCCTGACCAAGTACGACACCTCCGAGATGACCGTCGTGTCCCCCGACGCGGGCCGGGTCCGGCTGGCCGACATGTGGACCGACAAGCTGGACTGCCGGCTCGCGATCATCCACAAGCGGCGCGACCCCAACGTGGCCAACACGGTGGCCGTGCACGAGGTCGTGGGCGACGTCGAGGGCAAGGTCTGCCTGCTCGTCGACGACATGATCGACACCGCCGGGACCATCTGCCAGGCGGCGGAGGCGCTGCGGGCCCGCGGGGCCAAGGCCGTCATCGCAGCCGCGACGCACGCCGTCCTGTCGGGTCCCGCCGTCGACCGGCTCAAGGCGTCGGCCTTCGAGGAGGTCATCGTCACCAACACCCTGCCCATCCCCGAGGAGCGGCGCTTCGAGTCCCTGACCGTCCTCTCGATCGCCCCGCTGATCGCGCGGGCCATCCGCGAGGTGTTCGAGGACGGCTCGGTCACGGGCCTGTTCGGCGGCCAGAGCTAGTCGTGCGGCGGGCTCCGAGGACCCGTCGACCGGGTCTTCGGCGGCTCGCCGGGACGGTTTCCACTGGCGCGCCCGCTGGGCTAAGGTGGAGAAGTTGCCTCGGCGAGGGTCGCAGACCGTTATCGACTGGGTCGGACGAACTGCGTTCACCTCACCTGGCCTTTGTGCAAGACCATCATTGAAACCGTTAGTTCTGAGGAGTTCGTTCGTGCCTGAGGTCAAGCTCACTGCCGAATTGCGTACCGAGTTCGGCAAGGGTGCCGCCCGCCGCATCCGTCGTGCCGACAAGATCCCGGCCGTCCTGTACGGCCACGGGACCGACCCGATCCACATCACCCTTCCCGGTCACGAGACGCTGCTGGCGCTCCGCCAGGCCAACGCGCTGCTGTCGGTCAGCGTGGACGGCACCACCCAGCTCGCGCTGCCCAAGCAGGTCCAGCGCGACCCGCTGCGGCACTCCATCGAGCATGTCGACCTGGTCCTGGTTCGTCGCGGCGAGAAGGTCACCGTCGACATTCCCGTCCTGATCGAGGGCGAGGCCGCTCCGGACACGCTGGTGGTCGTCGACCACAACAGCCTGCCGATCGAGGCCGAGGCGACCCACATCCCGCAGCAGATCGTCATCTCCATCGAGGGTCTGGCCGCCGGCACGCAGATCACCGCGGCCGACGTCAAGCTGCCCGAGGGCTCCAGCCTGGGCATCGACCCGGAGACCCTGATCGTCAACATCACGGGTGCGCCGACCGCCGAGATGATCGAGGCCGAGCTCGCCGAGGCCGAGGCCGAGGCCGGCATCGAGCCGACCCTCAACGAGGACACCGAGTCCTCCGACGAGGCCTCCGACGAGAGCGACGAGGCTTCGGCCGAGTCCAACGCGTAGTTCCTGTCTGTCCTGAATGCAGCACTGGCTGGTGGTCGGGCTCGGTAATCCGGGCCCGGCCTACGCATCTCACCGGCACAACGTCGGTTACCACGTGGTCGAGCACCTCGCTCGCAGCCTCGACGCCCGGTTCTCCGTGGTGAAGGGGCTGCGGGCGGAGGTCGCCGAGGCCCGGATGGGACCGCCCGGTGCCGATGTGCCCCGACTCGCCCTGGTCAAGTCGCGGACCTTCATGAACGAGACCGGAGGACCGATCTCGGGCCTGCTGTCCTACTACAAGCTTCCCCCGGAGCAGATGATCGTGGTGCACGACGAGCTCGACATCGACCCCGGGCAGCTGCGGCTCAAGTTCGGCGGGGGCGACAACGGTCACAACGGCCTCAAGTCCATCCGTCGCTCGCTGGGCACCGGCGACTTCTTCCGGGTCCGGGTCGGGGTCGGCCGCCCACCCGGGCGACAGGACGCGGCGGACTTCCTGCTCAGCAACTTCCCGGCCGCCTCCCGCGAGGATGTCGCGGTCGAGGTGGCCCGGGCGGCCGACGCGGTGGAGTCCCTCGTGCGCGTGGGTCTGGAGCGCACCCAGAGCGCGTTCAACTCATGAGCCGCCGTTGCGGGCCGCCCGTCGCCGCCCGGCGAGCGCCCCGGTCGGGCTCCGTGGCCGGTCCGTCGTCGCCCGGGGTGGGCCTGGGCTGGACCTGTAGGTTGTCCCGGTGACCCTGACGGGACTCGTCGACCTCTTCTGCACCGACCCCACCCTCTCCGCGACCATCGACGACGCGCGCGCCCGGCGGCTCCCCGCGCTGGACGTGACGTCGCCGCCGTCCATGCGACCCCTGATCGCGGCCGCCGTGGCCGCGGCCGCCGACCGCGGTGGAGCCGAGCGACCGGTCTTGGTCGTCACCTCCACCTACCGCGAGGCCGAGGACGTCACGTCCGCGCTGCAGTCGCTGGTCCCCGCCGACGAGGTGGCCTACTACCCGGCCTGGGAGACGCTCCCGCACGAGCGGCTCAGTCCCCGCTCCGACACCGTCGGCCGTCGGCTGGCCGTCCTGCACCGGCTGTCCGGCCGGGACGTGCTGCCGCCGCCACGGATCATCGTCGCGCCGGTCCGCAGCGTCCTGCAGCCGCAGGTCAAGGGTCTCGGCGACCTCGAGCCGGTCCGGCTGCGCGTCGGGGCGGACCTGGACCTCGGCGACCTGGCCCAGGCCCTGGTCGACGCGGCGTACGTCCGGGTCGACCTGGTCGAGCGGCGCGGCGAGTTCGCCGTCCGGGGCGGCATCGTCGACGTCTTCCCGCCCACCGAGGAGCACCCGCTCCGGATCGACTTCTTCGGCGACACCGTCGAGGAGATCCGCTACTTCGCGGTGGCGGACCAGCGGTCCAGCGACCTGACTCTGACCGAGGTGGTGGCCTCACCCTGCCGTGAGCTGCTGCTGACGTCGGAGGTGCGGGCCCGGGCGGCCGCGCTGGCCGAGCAGCTCCCGGAGCTGCTGGAGATGCTGGACAATATCGCCCAGGGCCACGCCGTCGACGGGATGGAAGCGCTCTCCCCGGCCCTGGTGGACGGCATGGAGCTGCTGGTCGACCTGCTCCCCACCGACACCCACGTCCTGGTCTGCGACCCCGAGCTGGTCCGCGGCCGGGCGGTGGACCTGGTCAAGACCAGCGAGGAGTTCCTGCACGCCTCCTGGGCCGCGGCCGCCGGCGGCGGGCAGGCCCCGATCGACCTCGGCGCCTCGTCCTACCAGGCGCTGGCCGACGTCCGCGCCGCCGCGCTGGCCCGCGGGCTCGCCTGGTGGACGCTGTCCCCGTTCAGCAGCGGCGGGGATCTGGCCGCCGAGCCCGTCCGGACCGCCGACGGTGAGCTGGTCGACCTGAGCACGCACGTCCGCAGCGCCGGCGTCGTCTCCCGGACCGTCGCCGGCCACGCCGCCGAGACCTACCGCGGGGACACCCAGGGCGCGATGGACGACATCGCCCGCCGGGTGCGCGAGGGCTGGCGGGTCGTCCTGATGGCCGAGGGGCAGGGCATCAGCAAGCGGATGGCCGAGATGCTCGCCGAGCTCGACCTCCCGGTCCGGGTCCTCGCCGCCCTGCCCGAGCCGCCCGCCGAGGGCTTCGCCACGGTCCTGACCGGTGAGCTCTCCCACGGGTTCGTCGCCGACGACCTCCGGCTGGCCCTGTTCACCGCGGCCGACCTGTCCGGCCAGCGCAACGCGGCGGACAAGTCGAGCCGCAAGATGCCGGCCCGCCGCAAGAACCAGATCGACCCGCTCGAGCTCACCCCCGGCGACGCCGTCGTGCACGGCCAGCACGGGGTCGGCCGCTACGTCGAGATGGTCCAGCGCAGCGTCGCCGGCTCCGTCCGGGAGTACCTGCTGATCGAGTACGCCCCCTCCAAGCGGGGCCAGCCGGGCGACCGGCTCTACGTCCCGATGGACCAGCTCGACCAGGTCACCCGCTACATCGGGGGCGAGAACCCGACCCTGGACAAGATGGGCGGCGCGGACTGGGCCAAGCGGAAGGGCCGCGCCCGCAAGGCCGTGCGCGAGATCGCCGCTGAGCTGATCAAGCTGTACGCCGCCCGGCAGGCCACCCGCGGGCACGCCTTCTCACCCGACACGGCCTGGCAGCGGGAGCTGGAGGACGCCTTCAACTTCGTCGAGACCCCCGACCAGCTCGCCGCCATCGACGAGGTCAAGAAGGACATGGAGCAGGTCATCCCGATGGACCGGCTGATCTGCG
>JAOPXW010000041.1 GCA_025964935.1 Friedmanniella sp.
CAGGGAGAACAGGGGAAGAAGCGCCGCCGTCCCGCCCTTGAGTGGATGTCGCTCAACCCTGACGAGCGGCCGAACTCTGGAGGTTGGACCCGTGTCGACTACCCGCTTGCCCGTACTCTTCCTGACCGACCTCGTCGTCCTGCCGGGCATGGTCGTGCCCATCGAGCTGGACGACGCCGCCCGTGCCGCCGTCGACGCCGCCCGGTCGCACAGCGACGGCAACCTGCTCGTGGCACCGCGCCTGGAGGACCGCTACGCCTCGTACGGGGTGGAGGCGTCGATCGTGCAGATGGGCCGGCTCCAGTCGGGCGAGCCCGCCGCCGTCCTCAAGGCCGAGCGCCGGGTCCGGATCGGGTCCGGGGTGTCCGGCCCCGGCACCGCCCTGTGGGTGGAGGCCGAGGAGCTGGACGAGACCGGCCAGGACAGCGAGGAGCTGCGTCAGCTCGCGGCCGAGTACAAGTCGCTGGTCATCGCCACCCTGCAGCGTCGGGACGCCTGGCAGGTCATCGACACCGTCAACAAGGTCACCGACCCCTCGACGCTGGCCGACCTGGCCGGCTATGCCTCCTGGCTCACCGACAGCCAGAAGCGGCAGCTCCTGGAGACCCCCGACGTGGCGGAGCGGCTCTCCGTCCTGGTCGGATGGGCCAAGGACCACCTGGCCGAGACCGAGGTGAACGACAAGATCGCCGACGACGTCCGCGAGGGCATGGAGAAGAGCCAGCGCGAGTTCCTGCTGCGCCAGCAGCTCAACGCCATCCGCAAGGAGCTCGGCGAGGACGAGCCGGACGGCGCGCAGGACTACCGCGGTCGGGTCGAGGCCGCGGACCTTCCCGACGACGTGCGCAAGGCGGCCCTGCGGGAGCTGGGCAAGCTCGAGCGGGCCAGTGACCAGAGCCCCGAGTCAGGCTGGATCCGGACCTGGCTCGACACGGTGCTGGACCTGCCGTGGGGGGTCAGCACGACCGACTCGACCGACGTGGACGCGGCGCGAGTCGTGCTGGACGCCGACCACCACGGTCTGGAGGACGTGAAGGACCGGATCGTGGAGTACCTGGCCATCCGCTCCCGCCGCGCGCAGCGCGGGCTGGAGGTCGTGGGCGGCCGCGGGTCGGGCGCCGTGATGGCCCTGGTCGGCCCGCCCGGGGTAGGCAAGACCTCGCTGGGCGAGTCCGTGGCCCGGGCTCTGGGTCGGCGCTTCGTCCGGGTGGCCCTGGGCGGCGTACGCGACGAGGCCGAGATCCGCGGTCACCGGCGGACCTACGTGGGAGCGCTGCCCGGTCGCATCGTCCGGGCCATCAGCGAGGCGGGGTCGATGAACCCGGTCGTGCTGCTGGACGAGATCGACAAGGTGGGCGCGGACTACCGGGGCGACCCGGCGGCGGCTCTGCTCGAGGTGCTGGACCCGGCGCAGAACCACACGTTCCGGGACCACTACCTGGAGGTCGACCTCGACCTGTCCAACGTGCTGTTCCTGGCCACCGCCAACGTGATCGAGACGATCCCGCAGGCGCTCCTGGACCGGATGGAGCTCGTCCAGCTGGACGGCTACACCGAGGACGACAAGGTCGCCATCGCCCGCGACTTCCTGCTGCCCCGGCAGCTGGAGCGGGCCGCACTGACGGCCGAGGAGGTGGAGCTGACCGAGGGCGCGCTGCGCGAGATCGCAGCCAACCACACCCATGAGCCCGGCGTACGCCAGCTCGAGCGCCTGCTGGCCAAGGCCCTACGCAAGGCGGCGACCCAGCTCACCCGGCGGGAGGCGGCGGGAACGCCGGCGGAGCGGCTCGTGGTCACGGCCGAGAACCTGCGCGACTTCCTGGGCCGGGCCCGGTTCACCCCCGAGGCGCACGAGCGCACCTCGGTGCCGGGGGTGGCGACGGGGCTGGCCGTCACCGGGCTGGGCGGGGACGTGCTGTTCATCGAGGCTGGGGTCGCCCCGGCGAGCGGGTCACCGACCGGGCCCGCGAGCCTCACCCTCACCGGCCAGCTCGGTGACGTGATGAAGGAGTCGGCCCAGATCGCCCTGTCCTACGTGCGCAGCCACGCTGCGGCCCTCGGCATCACCGACCCGTCGGTGCTGGACCGGCCGATCCACATCCACGTGCCGGCCGGCGCCATCCCCAAGGACGGTCCCTCGGCCGGGGTCACGATGGTGACGGCGCTGACGTCGATGGCCCTGGGACGGCCGGTGCGCTCCGACGTCGGGATGACCGGCGAGGTCACCCTGAACGGACGGGTCCTCCCCATCGGCGGGGTCAAGCAGAAGCTGCTCGCGGCCCAGCGGGCGGGGTTGACCACGGTGTTCCTGCCCCAGCGCAACGAGCCCGACCTGGACGACGTCCCGGCCGACGTACGCGAGGCCATCGACGTACGGCTGACCAGTGACGTCGCCGACCTGGTGGCGGCCGCCATCGAGCCGGCCGCCCCGGGTCAGGTTCCCGCCCAGGACCAGGTCAGAGCCGCCTGAGGCGGGTCCCCGCCCGGCCCTCGCTCAGCGGGGGCCGGGTGAGACGTCCGGGACCGGGGCGGTCTGGGCCGAGTCGGTCCGGCGCGACTTGACCAGGCTGGCCACGGTGGTGACGGCCAGCGTGCCGAGGATGATCGCCAAGGACAGCCAGATGGGGATCTCGCCGCCGAAGGGCGCCCAGTCGGCCAGGTGGTACTCATGCAGGGCGTGCAGGACGAGCTTGACCCCGATGAACCCGAGGACGACCGACAGACCCAGCGACAGGTACACCAGCTTCTTGA
>JAOPXW010000299.1 GCA_025964935.1 Friedmanniella sp.
TTCGCCGTCCACCCGGAGACCGGCCGCCTGGTCGTCATCGAGATGAACCCGCGGGTCTCCCGGTCCAGCGCGCTGGCCTCCAAGGCCACCGGCTTCCCGATCGCCAAGATCGCCGCCAAGCTCGCCATCGGCTACACCCTCGACGAGATCAGGAACGACATCACCGGCGTCACCCCGGCCTCCTTCGAGCCGGCGCTGGACTACGTCGTGGTGAAGATCCCGCGGTTCGCCTTCGAGAAGTTCCCCTCCGCCGACTCGACCCTGACCACCCACATGAAGAGCGTCGGCGAGGCGATGGCCATCGGCCGCAACTTCACCGAGGCCCTGGGCAAGGCGCTGCGCAGCCTCGAGGACCCGACGGCACCGTTCGTCTACACCGGGGAGATCACCGACACCGTCGAGGAGCTGCTGCGGATCGCTGCCCGACCGCACGACGGCCGCCTCGGTGTGGTCATGCGGGCCCTGCGGGCCGGCGCGACGCCGGAGCAGGTCTTCGAGGCGACCAAGATCGACCCCTGGTTCGTCGACCAGCTCGTGCTGCTGTTGGAGGTCGCCGACGAGGTGCGGGACGCTCCCGAGCTCACCGCGGACCTGCTGCGCACCGCGAAGCGGCACGGGTTCTCCGACGTCCAGATCGCGGCCCTGCGGCACCTGAGCGAGGACGTCGTCCGCGGCGTCCGCTGGGCGCTGGGGGTGCGACCGGTCTACAAGACCGTCGACACCTGTGCCGCGGAGTTCGCCGCAACCACGCCGTACCACTACAGCGCGTACGACTCCGAGTCCGAGGTGGCGCCGCGGGAGAAGCCGGCCGTACTCATCCTGGGCAGCGGGCCGAACCGCATCGGGCAGGGGATCGAGTTCGACTACTCCTGCGTGCACGCGGCGATGGCGCTCTCGGCCGCGGGCTACGAGACCGTGATGGTCAACTGCAACCCCGAGACCGTCTCGACCGACTACGACACCGCCGACCGGCTCTACTTCGAGCCGCTCACCCTGGAGGACGTGCTCGAGGTCGTGCACGCCGAGACCCTGGCCGGCCCGGTGGCCGGTGTCATCGTGCAGCTGGGCGGCCAGACCCCGCTCCGACTGGCCCAGGCGCTCAAGGACGCCGGGGTCCCGATCGTGGGCACGTCGCCCGAGGCGATCCACCTGGCCGAGGAGCGCGGCGCGTTCGGGGAGGTGCTGGCGGCGGAGAACCTGCCCGCACCCAAGCACGGCCTGGCCCGGTCCTTCGTCGAGGCCAAGCGGATCGCCGACGAGATCGGCTACCCCGTCCTGGTCCGCCCCTCCTACGTCCTCGGCGGGCGGGGGATGGAGATCGTCTATGACGAGAGCACCCTGTCCTCCTACATCGAGCGGGCCACCGAGGTCTCCCCGGCCCACCCGGTGCTGGTCGACCGGTTCCTCGACGACGCGGTGGAGATCGACGTCGACGCGCTCTACGACGGCAGCACCCTCTATCTCGGCGGCGTGATGGAGCACATCGAGGAGGCCGGGGTGCACTCCGGTGACTCCGCCTGCGCGCTGCCCCCGATCACCCTGGGCGCCGAGGTGGTCGAGCGGATCCGCATCTCGACGGAGAAGATCGCCCGCGGGGTCGGCGTCCGCGGTCTGATCAACATCCAGTTCGCCCTGGCCGGGGACACCCTCTACGTCCTGGAGGCCAACCCGCGCGCCTCGCGTACGGTCCCCTTCGTCTCCAAGGCCACCGGGACCCAGCTGGCCAAGGCCGCGGCCCGGGTGATGCTCGGGGCCACCATCGGCGAGCTGCGCGCGGAGGGCCTGCTGCGGGCCACCGGTGACGGCTCCACCGAGGACACCGCGGCCCCGATCGCGGTGAAGGAGGCGGTGATGCCCTTCAACAGGTTCCGCACCGTCGACGGCATCTCGGTCGACACCATCCTCGGGCCGGAGATGCGCTCCACCGGTGAGGTGATGGGTCTGGACGTGGCCTTCGGGACCGCGTTCGCCAAGAGCCAGGTGGCCGGCTTCGGCCCGCTGCCGACCACGGGCACGGTCTTCATCTCGGTGGCCAACCGGGACAAGCGGTTCGTCATCTTCCCCGTCAAGCGGCTCGCCGACCTCGGCTTCGAGATCCTGGCCACCGCGGGCACCGCGTCGATGCTGCGCCGCCACGGGGTCGCGGTCACCACGGTCCGCAAGTTCAGCCAGGGCGCCGGCCCGGACGGTCAGAAGACCGTCGTGCAGGCCATCCTGGACGGCGAGGTCGACCTGATCTTCAACACCCCGCACGGCCTGAGCCCCGACGGGCGGCCGCGATTCGACGGCTACGAGATCCGCACCGCGGCGGTGATGCGGGCCATCCCGTGCATCACCACGGTGCAGGGTCTGGCGGCGGCGGTGCAGGGCATCGAGGCCATCCGGGCCGGCAACGTCGGCGTCCGCTCGCTGCAGTCCTGGGCGCGGTGACGTGTCGGCCGGGGCGTCGGCGGTGAGCGCGCCAGCACCGGGGCGGGTCGCGTGATCCTCGACCTCGGCTACCGGCGGGTGCTGCGCCCGCTCCTGTTCCGGGCCTACGACGGCGACGCCGAGCGGGTGCACGACCAGACCCTGCGGGCGATCGCGCGGCTGGGGGAGAGCGCGCCGGCGCTGCGGGCCACCGCGGCCCTCTGCGCCCGGCACCACCACCCGCGGACCGTGGCCGGAATCGCCTTCCCGGGGCTGGTCGGCCTGGCGGCCGGGATGGACAAGAACGGCGTGGGGGTCCGGGCCTGGGGCTCGCTGGGCTTCGGCCACGCCGAGCTCGGCACCGTCACGGCCCAGCCGCAGCCCGGCAACCCCCGCCCCCGGCTGTTCCGGCTGCCGGCCTCCGGTGGGGTTCTCAACCGGATGGGGTTCAACAACGCCGGGGCCGAGGCTCTGGCCGACCGGCTGGCCGCGGCCGGCGTACGGCGGGGCAACCGGGCCGTGGGCATCCCGCTCGGCGTCTCCATCGGCAAGACCAAGACGGTCCCGCTGGCCGAGGCGACCGGGGACTACCTCAGCTCGCTGCGGCGGCTGGCCCCGTACGCCGACTACGTGGCGGTCAACGTCTCCAGCCCCAACACCCCCGGTCTGCGCTCCCTGCAGGACGGCGACACGTTGCGCGAGCTGGTGGCCGCCCTGGTCGCCGAGACGCGCCTGCTGGACCCCGACGACCCCGTGCCGGTCTTCGTCAAGGTGGCCCCCGACCTGGCCGAGTCCGCCCTGGAGGAGGCCCTGGCGGTCTGCGAGAGCGGCGGCGCCCGGGGCATCATCGCCACCAACACCACCTTGGGCCGGGACGGGCTGGCCGCGGCCGACGCGGCCCGGGCGGCCGAGGCCGGCGGGCTGTCCGGCTCACCCCTGACCCGGCGGGCCCGGCAGGTGGTGGCCTTCCTGGCGGCGCGCACCGAGCTGCCCGTGATCGGGGTCGGCGGCATCATGACCGCGGCCGACGGTCAGGCCCTGCTCGACGTCGGGGCGGCCCTGCTGCAGGTCTACACCGGCTACATCTTCGGCGGCCCGGCCCTGGTCGCCGAGCTGAACCGGCTGCCCGTCCCGGCCGACCCCACGAGCCCGTCAAGGAGCACCGCATGACCCCGTACGGCGTACGCCTCACCGCCGCCCTGGCCGCGCGCGGCCCGCTCTGCGTCGGCGTGGACCCGCACCCCGGCCTGGTGGCCTCCTGGGGCCTCCCGTCGGGGCTGAGCGGGCTGGAGCGCTGCGCCCGGGGTCTGGTCGAGGCCCTCGGCGAGAGCGTGGCCGTGTTCAAGCCGCAGTCGGCGTTCTTCGAGGCGTACGGCTCCCGGGGCGTCGCCGTGCTGGAGACGGTGCTCGCCGACATCGCCGCCGCCGGCGCCCTGTCGCTGCTCGACGTCAAGCGGGGGGACATCGGCTCCACCATGGACGCGTACGCCGCGGCCTACCTCGCCGACGGCTCGCCGCTGGCGGCCGACGCGATCACCCTGAGCCCCTACCTCGGCTTCGGCTCGTTGGCCGGGGCCGTCGACCTCGCCCTGGCGACGGGCCGTGGGGTCTACGTGCTGGCGCTCACCAGCAACCCCGAGGGGCCCACCCTGCAGCACGCGCGGACCGCCGACGGGCGGCTGGTCGGCCAGGTGGTCGTCGACGAGGCGGCCGCGCGCAACTCCGGGCCGGACCTGGGATCGGTCGGGGTCGTGGTGGGGGCGACGATCGGGCGGACCGGGGCCGACTTCAGCCGCCTGAACGGCTCGATCCTGGCGCCGGGCCTCGGTGCCCAGGGCGCGGGGGCCGACGACCTGGCCGCCGTCTTCGGCTCCGCCGCGCCGCTGGTGCTGCCCGCCATGAGC
>JAOPXW010000386.1 GCA_025964935.1 Friedmanniella sp.
CTCGGTGGCGTCCTGGATCGGCAGCGTCAAGTCGGGCTGCGTCTCGGGCTGGGTCTCGGGGTGGGTCTCGGGCTGGGTCTGGGGCTGGGTCTGGTCCTGCGTGGCCTCGGCGGTGTCGCCGGCGTCGTTCATCTGCTCGCTCATCTACTTCTCTCCCTGATCAGTCTGGGGGTCGTCCAACGGCTGGTCGGTGGGGGAGCCCGGCTGGCCGGGCCGCTGACCCGGGCCGCGCTTGCGCTGCGACCGGGTCTGCTTCTTCGGCTGCTGGCGCTGCACGGGCCGCTCCGGCTCCACCGGGGTCTCGACCACGGTGGTGCCGGACGTCGTGGGGGCCGGCTCGCCCTTGCGCAGGCGACGCGCCTCGTCACGCTTGACCTTGGCGGTGAACGCCTCGGTGTTGGGCGCCGGGTTGTTGCGGATCACGTAGAACTGCTGGCCCATGGTCCACAGGTTCGACGTCGTCCAGTAGAGGAGGACGCCGATCGGGAACGCGATGCCGCCGACGGCGAAGACCAGCGGCAGCACGTAGAGGAGCAGCTTCTGCTGCTGGGCGTAGGGGCCCGAGAGCGCGTCGGCCGGCATGTTCTTGCTCATCAGCTGACGCTGGGTGAGGAACGTCGTGGCGGTCATGGCCAGCACCAGCACGGCGGCCAGCACCTGCACCGCGACGTGGCCACCGGAGTTGGTGAAGCTGGAGGAGATCGGGCCGCCGAACAGCTCGGCCCGCTGGAGCAGCTTGGCGGTCTGGTCGGTGAGCAGCCCGCGACCCTGACCGTTCTTGGCGGCTTGGTCGATCAGGCGGAACAGCGCGATGAAGATCGGCATCTGGATGATCAGGGGGAGGCAGGAGGCGAAGGGGTTGGTCTTCGTCTCCTTGTAGAGGTTCATCGTCTCCTGGGCGAGACGCTCCCGGTCGTGGCCGTACTTCTTCTGCAGCTCCTTGACCTTGGGCTGCAGCAGCTGCATGTTGCGGCTGGACTTGATCTGCTTGACGAACAGCGGGATCAGCAGGGCCCGGATCACCACGGTGAGGCCGATGATCGACAGCGCCCACGCGACGCCGGAGGACTCGCCGAACCACGCGCCGAAGAGCTTGTGCCAGCCGAGCATGACGGCGCTGACGAGGTAGTACAGCGGTTTCATGATGAAACCGCCGAGGTCGACGAAGAAGGACACTCAGACTCCTGAAGTCATCTTGGTGTGCGGGGGAACGGGGTCGTAGCCACCGAGGGCCCACGGGTGGCACCGCAGCACCCGGCGCGCCGCGAGCCAGCTGCCCCGTGCGCTGCCGTGCACCGTCACCGCCTCCAGCGCGTACGCCGAGCAGGTGGGGTGGTAGCGGCAGACCTGGCCGTAGAGCGGGCTGATCAGCAGGCGGTAGCCACGCAGGAGGCCGATCAGCAGGTACTTCACAGCGAGGCTCTCACGCGGCCGTCGCTCCGTGCGGGACGTTCGGTGCCGGCCGTCTGCACGGCGGCGAGGCAGCGGTCGAGCTCGTTCGCCAGCTCGGCGTACGTCGACGTGGCCGACGCGGGCAGGGCCCGCACCACCAGCAGCGAGGCGGGGGGCAGCACGTCCAGGCGGGCCCGCACCAGGTGACGCAGCCGGCGCTTGACCAGGTTGCGCGTCACCGCCGGGCCCACGGCCTTGGAGACCACGAAGCCCGCCCGGGGCGCGAGGCCCAGGACGGCCGCCGACGCCTGCTGCGCCCGGTCGGAGGACGGGACGAGCAGGTGCACGACCAACAACGGGCCACCGCTGCGGCGGCCCCGCCGTACGACCTCGCGGAAGTGTGCGGGTGAGGTCAGGCGATGACTGGAGGAGAGCACGCCCGAATGCGCGTCGCCTCAGGCGGCGAGGCGGTCGCGGCCCTTGCGACGACGCGAGGACAGGATCGCGCGACCCGCACGGGTGCGCATGCGCAGTCGGAAACCGTGGGTCTTGTGACGACGACGGTTGTTCGGCTGGAAGGTGCGCTTGCTCAAGGTAATTCACTCCACTCAAGGGGGCTGGTAAAAGACTGACCGACACCGGGTCGTCGTGCGAGGCACGCCAGAGGACAGGGTCGTCAACTGGCACCGCTCGTCCACGCGACCACTCGATGGGATCGAGGGCTGTCATGGACATGCGGCACCGGTCGACACCGGTTTCGACCTGCCAACGGTACGCGTTGCGCGACGACAGGGTCAAACCGAGCGACGGCACGCAGCAGCACCCGATGGCCGGGCTGACGCCAGCGTACGTCGGGGTCGGGAGCCCCAGGTCCACCCACCCCGGGCGGGACCGGGACCGACCTTCGCACCGCCCGGGCGTACGCCGGTCGCCGACACGCCGTGGGTTATCCACAGACGGTGGACAACTGCGTGCCCACCTGTGGATGGACAGTTGATCCGCGCACCCACCGGTTGTTAGCGTCCATGGCTCGGGACACTCCGGGTGACCGTTCACCGGCCCCTCATCGGCCGGATGCACACCCGTTCGCACCCTGCGGCAATCCCTCGGATCGCCACAGAGCGGACACTCGGTACCGAGCGGACATGACGTACGACGCAGGGTCGTGCGCGCACGATCGTTCGAAGTTGCACAACCTGTGGAAAAGGTTGTGGACGACGAGCGATCAACTGCGCGCCGAGCAGCCTGGCGACAGGCAGGTCCCACCCAGGCACATCTCGTGACAGAGCAGGAACGGGCCCAACAGTGGGCCGGATCGACCGATGGGAGCGCGACGGCGCGTGGAGTCAACACACGGCACAGGTGGATCCGACGGCGCAGGCGGTCCGGGGGGCGACGGGCCAGGTCATGACGGGCGAGGTCACGACGGGCCGGGTCGCGACGCGTCCGCTGCTCCCGCTCCCAACCAGCTCGAGGTCCTCTGGCCCGGCATCGTGGACGGACTGCCTCCCAACCAGCGGGTGTGGCTCGCCTCGAGCAAGCCGCTGATGCTCGCGGAGAGCACGGCCGTGGTGGCCGTGCCCAACGAGTTCACCCGCAACCAGCTCGAGGGCCGCCTGCGGAC
>JAOPXW010000054.1 GCA_025964935.1 Friedmanniella sp.
CGCGCTTGACCGGCGGCTTGGCCGCCACCGGTCGCGCCAGCGTGAACAGCAGCAGCACCAGGGCGACCAGCGCGATCACGGCGATGACCTGCCAGCTGCGCAGCAGCCCCAGGGCGATCACGCCGAACGAGACCAGCGCCGACCAGACGTACATCAGCAGCACCGCGCGCCGCTGGCTGTGGCCGCGCTGCAGCAGCCGGTGGTGCAGGTGCTGCTTGTCGGCCACGAACCACCACTTCCCGGCGTACGCGCGCCGGATGAAGGCCAGCGTCAGGTCCAGGAAGGGCAGGGCCAGGATGGCCAGCGGCAGCACCAGCGGCAACACGGTCGGGATCAGCCCACGGCTGTCGTCCTGGAGCTGGGAGTTGTCGATCTGGCCGGTCAGGCTGATGGTGGAGGTCGCCAGCAGCAGCCCCAGCAGCATGGCTCCGGAGTCCCCCATGAACATCCGGGCCGGGAAGAAGTTGTGGGGCAGGAACCCCAGGCAGACCCCGGCGATGGCCACCGTGACCAGGCTGGCGGTGGTGGCCCGGGTCAGACCCTCGGTGTAGGTGAGCAGGTAGGAGTAGGCGAAGAACGCGCCCGCGCCGATGCCGACCACCCCGGTGGCCAGGCCGTCCAGCCCGTCGACGAAGTTGACCGCGTTCGAGCAGAGCACGATGAAGAACACCGTGATCGCCACCGAGGAGGGCTCGTCCAGCGAGACGGTCCGCCCCGGGAGCGGGATCCACAGCATCTTCACCCCCAGCGCCACCGCCACCCCGGCCGCCAGCACCTGGCCCGCGAACTTGGCCAGCGGGGGCAGCTCGAAGAGGTCGTCCAGCACCCCGACCAGGCAGATCACGATGGCGGCGGTCAGGACGGCCCGGGAGTCCTGGTGCACCGTGGCCTGCTGGCCCAGGAAGGGCAGCCGCCACGACAGCAGCACGGCGGCGGCCAGACCGGCCAGCATGGCCACGCCGCCGAAGTACGGCATCTCGACCGTGTGCACGTCCCGGTCCCGGACCCGGGCCAGCGCCCCCATCCGGAGGGCGAGCCGTCGGCACACCCCGCTGGCGAGGTAGGTGACCGCGGCGGCGACGAGCAGGATCAGCAGGTACTCGCGCACTCAGGCCCCGGCCGTCGGGGAGCCGGGCGCGGGCGGCTCGGACGGCCCCGTCGGCTCGGATGCCGCGGGGGGAGGCTCACTCGGGGCGACGGAAGGCTGGGACGGGGCCGAGGACGGCTCGGACGCCGCCGGGGACGGCTCGGGCGGCACACCGTCGCGCAGCCCGGGGACGGTCTCGCGCAGCACCTCCAGGGACAGCGAGCCGTGCCGGAGCACCTCGCCCGCCGGCGACCTGGTGAAGTCCACGATGGTCGAGGGTGCGCCCGCGGGACCGCCGACGCTGCCCCCGTCGAGATAGACCGAGACCCGGCCGCCGAGCTGGCGGACCGCCTCGTCGCAGGTCGACGCCGCAGGCTGCCCGCTGCGGTTGGCGCTGCTGACGGCCAGCGGACCGGTGCGCCGGAGCACGTCGCGGGCCAGAGCGTGGTCGGGCACCCGGAGCGCGATGGTGCCCTCGCTGTCGCCCAGATCCATCCGCAGGCTGGGCTGGATCTTGACGATCACCGTCAGCGCACCGGGCCAGTGCGCAGCCACCAGGTCGGTGGCCGCCGGCGGGACGTCGACGGCCAGCGCCCGGATCAGGGCGGCGTCCCCGATCAGCACCGGTGGCGGCATGTCGCGGCCGCGTCCCTTGGCCGCCAGCAGCCGCTGCACGGCGGCCGGGCTGAAGGCGTCGGCCCCGATGCCGTACACGGTGTCGGTGGGCAGCACGATGCACTCCCCCGCCTCCACCGCCCGGCGGGCGGCCTCGGTGGCCGCGTCGAGCTCCGCGGTCGACACCCCGTGGGCGGCGAACCGCCGGTAGGAGGCCTCGGCGACCGACGGGTCCGTCTCGGGAGCGGTCTCGTGGGGGGTGTCGGCCTCCCAGACGGCCTCCTCCTCGGACCCGAACTCCAGCTCCTCGCCGGCGACCGGCGCGAAGGCCCCGGCGGCGTCGTCCTCGTCGTTCCTGTCGTCCTCGTCGGCCCGGTCGTCCTCGCGGTAGCCGGCGTCGCGACGGGCGGCGTACGCGTCCAGCTCGCCCCGGGTCGCGATCACCCGCGTCTCGACCACGCTCTCGGGCGCGTCGAACGCACGCTCGGGGGTCGGTCCGGCGGCGGGCGTACGGTCGTTCGGGTCGGGCGCGTCACTCACGGCGCCAATCCTGCCAGAGCGGACCTGGGAATCGGCCCGCACGCGATCTCACCAGCCGGAGCGGCGGACGGCGGTCACGAAACGGGGCCGGCCGGTGAGGTCCCTGTTGTCCCGGACACCGGTGTAGGCCAGGGTCTGGGCCACCGCGGCGGGGGCGGACTCGCCCTGCACGTCGGCATGCTCGACGGCCAGCAGACCGGCCGGGTGCAGCAGCCGAACCCCGACCTGGGCCACGACCCGGATCGCGTCGAGGCCGTCCTGCCCGGAGAACAGGGCCACGGTGGGGTCGTGGTCGCGCGCCTCAGGGGCGACCGACTCGTACGCCTCGAGCGGGATGTAGGGCGGGTTGGCGATCAGCAGGTCGACACTGCCGTCGAGCTCGTGCAGGGCCATGGCCATGTCCTCGATGTGCAGGAACACCCCGGTGTCGCGGAGGTTGCGCTCGGCGTACTCGGCCGCGTCGACCGACAGCTCCACGGCGTGCACCTCGACCCCGGGGACCTCGGTCGCGATCGCCTTGGCGATGGCTCCCGAGCCGGCGCACAGCTCCACCACCAGCGGGCGCTGCCCCTGGGTGCGCATCCGCCTCAGGTGGTCGATGGCCCAGCCGGTCATCACCTCGGTCTCGGGCCGGGGCACGAAGACGCCGGGCCCGACGGCCAGCTCGAGGTAGCGGAAGTAGGCCCGGCCGGTCAGGTGCTGCAGCGGGACCCGGCTGGCCCGCGCGGTGACCGCCGCCCGGAACCGTTCCTGCTGGTCGGGGCGCACGTGGTCGAGCAGCGGCAGCCGGGCCGGCTCGACGTCGCAGACGTGGGCGAGCAGCAGCCGGGCGTCTTGCTGGGGGGACTCGACCCCGGCGGACTCCAGCCGCGAGACGGCCTCCAGCAGCAGCCCGCGGACCGACGTGGTCACTCGGCCTGGTCGCCGACCGCGGCGAGCCGTTCGGCGGTGTCCGCCTCCTGCAGGGCGGTGACCAGCGCGGTCAGGTCGCCGTTGAGGACCTGGTCCAGGTTGTAGGCCTTGAAGCCGATCCGGTGGTCGGAGATCCGGTTCTCGGGGAAGTTGTAGGTGCGGATGCGCTCCGACCTGTCGACGGTCCGCACCTGGCTGCGGCGCACGGCCGAGGCGGCCGAGGCGGCCTCCTCCTCGGCGGCGGTGATCAGCCGGGCCCGCAGCATCCGCATGGCCTGCTCGCGGTTCTGGAGCTGGGACCGCTCGTTCTGGCAGGACACGACGATGCCGGTGGGCAGGTGCGTGATCCGGACGGCGGAGTCGGTGGTGTTGACCCCCTGACCGCCCGGTCCCGATGACCTGTAGACGTCGATCCGGAGGTCCTCGGAGTCGATCTCGACCTCGGTCTCCTCCACCTCGGGCATCACCAGCACACCGGCCGCCGAGGTGTGGACGCGACCCTGCGACTCGGTCACGGGGACCCGCTGGACCCGGTGCACGCCGCCCTCGAACTTCAGCACCCCGTACGGCATCATGTCCGGCTCCCCCATCGAGGGCGCCTTGATGGCGGCGGTGACCGACTTGTAGCCGCCCAGGTCGGTCTCCTGGGCGTCCAGGATCTCGACCTTCCAGCCGCGGCTCTCGGCGTAGCGCGTGTACATCTTGAGCAGGTCGCCCGCGAACAGCGCCGACTCGTCGCCACCCTCACCGGACTTGATCTCCACCAGCGTGTCGGAGGAGTCGTTGGGGTCCCGCGGGGCCAGCAGCCGGGTCAGCCGCTCCACCAGCGGCCCCAGCCGGGCCCGGAGGTCGGCCGCCTCGGCGGCGAACGCCTCGTCGTCGGCGGCCAGCTCCTCGGCCGCGGCCAGGTCGTCGGTGACGCGGTCGTACTCCTCGAGGGCCCGGACCACCGGGGTCAGCTCGGCGTAGCGCCGGCCCACCTTGCGGGCCCGGGCCAGGTCGGCGTGGATGGCCGGGTCGGACAGGGCCGCCTCGAGCCCGGCGAACTCGTCGCGTAGGTGCAGCGCCGACTCGAACACGTCTTCCCTCTCCGTCTGACGACCTGTGGACATGCCAGAGGCCAGGAGCGAACCGCTCCTGGCCTCACAGCTGGACTAGCCCTTCTTGGCGTAGCGCTTCTCGAAGCGGGCCACGCGACCACCTGTGTCGAGGATCTTCTGCTTGCCCGT
>JAOPXW010000400.1 GCA_025964935.1 Friedmanniella sp.
GGCGGCGGCCTTGCGGGCCTTGGCGGCCGCGGCGGCCTGGCGGGCCGCCTCGGCCTTGGCCTGGGCGATGCGGACGGCGATGCGGTGCTCGACCGAGGCCCGCTCGCGGGTCAGCTGGGCGTAGCGCGACCGGTCCTGGGCGACAGCCCCCGCGGCCTCGTTCTTGACGGCCTCGCGCTGCTGGAGCAGCTGGGTGACCCCGGCCTCCTCGCCGGCGGCCCGGGCCTGAAGGCTCTTCTTCTGCTGGAGGTTGACGGCGGCGGCGCGACGGTCGGCCGCCACCCGTGCCTCCAGGGCGGCCTGCTTGGCCTTCTCGGCCTTCAGCTGGGCCTGGAGAGAGGTCAGCACGACGACCTTGGCCTGGGTGGTGTCGAACATCGTCGTGGACCACTGCAGCCGGGTCTGGATGTCGGCGGTCGACGTGGGCGCCATCAGCATGGCGACGGGCATCAGGTTGGTCTGCTGCTGGTACTGGTCGCGGGCGACCTCGCCGACCATCTCGTGCTGGGCGTCGAGCTTCGCCTGACCCTTGGCCACCGCGACCTTCGCGGCGGCCAGCTCCTTCTTGGCCTGCCGCAGAGCGGCGGCGGTCTCGGCGTCCTTGGCCCGGGCCACGGCCAGCTCCTGCTGCGTCCGCGCCAGTTGAGCCCGGGCGGCGTCGAGCCGAGCCGCCGCGTCGTCGACCGCCACGGCGGCGGCCGACAGGGCCTGGCTGGACTCGCTCAGATCGCTACGGGTCTTGGCCAGCTGCTGCTGCACCGCGACCCGCTGATCGGTCAGGTCATCGGCCGAGGCGACCGGGGCCAGCATGGTCAGAGTGAGGGCGGAGGCCACCGTCACCACGAGAGCAAGTGCGGCCTGCCGGCCGCGTCGCCCCCCGGCGATCGATGAACGACACCCGGTGCGGGGTGCCGACCTGTGTGAAGCCACAGCTTTCCTCATCCCTGTTCGATTTCCGCCGTTGGAGGGCGACCCGTCGCGACACAGAGAACAAAATCTCAACCTGAGGTCGAGACCGCGTGTCGCACGGGCCATCCGGCGTCGGAATGATAGGCAGAGCGGGCCGTGGGGTGACAAGACCTGATTTTCGGGACCACCGGGGTTCAGACTCAGAGGCTGATCAATCCTCAAGTGAGACTTGAGCCTCACGGGTGGGGCGTCAGAGTGTCACTGGGACCAGTGTGACCACTGTGACCAGATACCTGAGGACCCGATGAGCGTGGAACCGCTCCCACCAAGAAGGTCAGCAGTAATCGAACACCGAGGTCCGGAGTTCCGGAGACAGCACGGCCCCGGGCTCGTCGCGGGACGAGACCGGGGCCGCGAGGGGCCGAGCGAAGTGCGGCTACACGCGCAGGTAGCGCCGGGTCGTGACCAGGGTGGGGACGATGGCGAGCACGAGTCCGACAGCCACCATCCCGAGCATGGCGTACGAGGTCTGACGCCACCCGATCCAGGCGATGAACCGGATGGACTCCCGGGCGCCCTTGATGATGAAGAAGTAGACCCCCGCCGCCAGGGTGGCACAGGCCAGCACCACCCCACCCAGGGCCGAGATCACCGCCTCGAGCAGGAACGGCACGGTGATGTAGAAGTTGCTCGCCCCGACCAGCCGCATGATGCCGATCTCCCGGCGCCGGGCGAACGTCGCCAGCCGGATGGTGTTGCCGATCTGCAGGGCCGAGGCCAGCAACAGCAGGGCGGAGGCGCCGACCGTCGACCACTGCAGCAGGTTGAGCGCCCGGAAGAACGGGTCCAGGAGCTCGTGCAGGTCTTGGACCTTCTGGACGCCCTTGAGCCCGGCGACCGAGCTGACGACCCCCTGGTACTCCTCGGGGTTCGACAGCTTGACCCGGAACGACTCCTGCATCTGGTCGACCGTCAGGGAGTCCTGGATGGGACTGCCCTCGTACGCGCGTTGGAACTCCGCGTACGCCTCGGCCTTGCTCTCGAAGTAGACGCCGTTGGCGGCCACCTCGGGGTTGGCCTGCAGGGTCTGCTGGACGAGGTCCTTCTGCGCCTGGGTGGCGCCCTGACCGGGCTCGCACTGGTCCCCGCTGGTGTCGGGTCCGCAGAGGAAGACCGAGATCTCGATCTTGTCGTACCAGCGGCCCTTCATCAGGTCCACCTGCTGGTTGGCCAGCAGCCCGGCCCCGAACAGCGACAGCGACACCCACATGGTCATGACGACCGCGAGGGTCATGGTGAGGTTCTGCCGCAGGCCGGCGCGGGTCTCGGAGAAGATGTGGCGGAAACGCATCAGTGGTCCTCGGTCGTGCGGTCAGGAAGAAGGGTGGCCCGAGTCCCGGCGGGAGCGCCCCGGGCGGTCAGGCGGCTCACTGGTAGCCGTAGACGCCGCGGCTCTGGTCGCGGACCACCTCGCCGTTGTCCAGCTCGATCACGCGCTTGCGCATCTGGTCGACGATGGTGGAGTCGTGGGTGGCCATCAGCACGGTGGTGTCGGCACGGTTGATCCGGTCCAGCAACTTCATGATGCCCACGCTGGTCGCCGGATCCAGGTTCCCGGTCGGCTCGTCGGCGATCAGGATCATCGGCCGGTTGACGAAGGCCCGTGCGATGGCGACCCGCTGCTGCTCGCCCCCGGACAGCTCCTCGGGCAGCCGCTTGCCCTTGCCCTCCAGCCCGACCAGCTCCAGCACCTCCGGCACCACGCGCTTGATCACCGGGGCGGGCTTGCCGATCACCTGCAGCGCGAAGGCCACGTTCTCGGTCACCGTCTTGTTGGGCAGCAGGCGGAAGTCCTGGAAGACGGTGCCGATCTGGCGTCGCATGGCCGGGATCTTCCAGCTGTGCAGCTTGTTGAGCTCGCGGCCGGCGACGAACACCTTGCCCCGGGTGGCCCGCTGCTCCCGCAGGATCAGCCGCAGGAACGTCGACTTGCCCGAGCCCGACGCGCCGACCAGGAAGACGAACTCGCCCTTGTCGATGTCGACGTCGACGTTCTCCAGCGCGGCGCGGCGCTGGCCGTCGTAGGTCTTGGTCACACCTTCGAAACGAATCACGGAAGCCTCGGCCGGCTAGAGGAGCTCCGAGGTCCACAGGGGCGGACCCGGACGGCCACGTTCGAGTCTAGGCGAGCCCGCCGGGATCCCCGGCGACCAACACACGCCTGCCCGGGCCCCCACGACCCACCCGCGGGCGCCCCGGAGGACGGCCCGCAGATCGCCCGGGCGGTCGGCTCAGCCGGCCGCGACGGTCTCGCTCGTCCGCCGCCAGCGGATCCCCGAGTCGATGAAGCCGTCGATCTCGCCGTCGAAGACGGCGTCGGGCGAGGAGACCTCGAACTCGGTGCGCAGGTCCTTGACCATCTGGTAGGGGTGCAGCACGTACGAGCGCATCTGCGAGCCCCAGCTGTTGCCCGCGTCGCTCTTCAACGCGTTCATCTCGGCCTCGCGGTCCTGCCGGATCTTTTCCAGCAGCCGGGACTGCAGCACCCGCAGCGCGGCCGCCTTGTTCTGCAGCTGCGACTTCTCGTTCTGGCAGGAGACCACGATGTTGGTGGGCAGGTGGGTGATCCGGACCGCGGAGTCGGTCGTGTTGACACTCTGCCCGCCCGGGCCCGAGGACCTGAAGACGTCGATCCGCAGGTCCGCCTCGGGAATCTCGATGTGGTCGGCCTCCTCGGTCACCGGAAGCACCTCGACCCCGGCGAAGGAGGTCTGACGGCGGCCCTGGTTGTCGAACGGGGAGATCCGGACCAGGCGGTGGGTGCCCTGCTCCACCGACAGCGTCCCGTACGCGAAGGGTGCCTTGACCTGGAAGGTCGCGGACTTGATGCCGGCCTCTTCGGCGTACGAGGTGTCGTAGACCTCGGTCGCGTAGTGGTGGCGCTCGGCCCAGCGCAGGTACATCCGCAGCAGCATGGCCGCGAAGTCGGCCGCGTCGATCCCGCCCGCCTCCGAGCGGATGGTGACCAGGGCCTCCCGCTGGTCGTACTCCCCGGCGAGCAGGGTGCGGACCTCCAGGGCGTCGATGGCTTTGCGCAGGCTGCGGAGCTCCGTCTCCGCCTCGGCCATGCTGGCCGCGTCGTCCTCCTCCTGGCCGAGCTCGACCAGGACGGCGAGGTCGTCGAGCCGGGACCGCAGGCTGACCAGCCGGTCGATCTCGGACTGCAGGCTCGACAGCCGCGAGGTCACACGCTGGGCGTTCTCCACGTCGTTCCAGAGGTCCGGTGCCGCGACCTCGACCTGCAGCTCGGCGATCTCGGCCCGCTTGCGAGCGGGGTCCAGAACCGCCTCGATGGAGCTCAGAGCCTTGTCGAGGGCAGCGATGTCGAGGGAGAAGTCGGAACCAGCCACGAACGACCACTCTACGCAACCCCGCGAAATCGCACCCCGTACGGCGTGGTCCGGCCCCCGCCGCCCCGCCGCCGGCGGCGGTGCTGGGCCCATTAGGCTCGGCGCGCAGCAGGTGCCGACGGCACCCCTCCCGGCCGACCGACGAGACGGCGCGGTCCCGACCTCGGCAGGAGCAGCCATGAGCGAGCAGGTCCTGGCCATCGACATCGGCGGCACCAAGATCGCCCTCGCCCTGGTGGCCGACGACGGCACGGTGCAGGCCGAGACCGTGCGGCCGACCGTTCGCTCCCCCGACCCGGAGGCGGTGTTCGCCCCGGCCGCCGACGGCATCCGGGAGCTGGTCGCCGGCCCGGCCTTCCGCGCCGGCGGGCGGCTGCGGGTGGGTGTGGGCTCGGCCGGTCCGATCGACGCCCCCGCCGGCACCGTGTCGCCGGTCAACATCGCCGCCTGGCGGGGCTTCCCGGTCGCGGAGCGCGTGACGACCGTCCTCGAGGCCTCCACCGGCACCACCCCGACCGTCGGCCTGGCCGGCGACGGCCACTGCTTCGCCCTGGGCGAGCACTGGCTCGGTGCGGCCCGGGACGTCGACACCATGGTCGGCCTGGTGCTCTCCACCGGCGTGGGGGGCGGGGCTGTCCTGGACAACAAGCTGTTCGCCGGGCGGACAGGCAACGCGGTCCACCTCGGTCACATCAGCGTGAACGCGTGGGGTCCGCGGTGCGTCTGCGGCTGCCACGGCTGCACCGAGATGTACGCCCGGGGGCCGGCCCTGGTCGCCGCCGCGCGGGAGAGCGGCTGGACCGGCGGCGCCGACGCGCAGGCCCTGACCGCCGACGCCCGGGCCGGCCACCCCATCGCCCTGGACGTCATCGACCGCGGCATGCGCGCGCTTGCCGCGGGCATCGCCTCGACGGCCACCCAGCTGGACGTGTCGGTGTTCGTGCTCGGCGGCGGGGTGGCCAAGGCCGGCGAGGTGATCTTCGGTCCGCTCCGTCGGCACCTGGCCGACTTCGCCGTCCTGGACTACGTGGCCGACCTCGAGATCCGTCCGGCCGTCCTGGAGAACGCCGGCCTGCTCGGGGCGGCCGCGCTCGGCTTCAGCCTGACCTGACCTCGGGCGGACCACCCGGGGTGGGCGGCCGGGGCGGGCGGACGCCGTGACCGGACCCGGTCCTCAGTCCTCGTCGTCGTCCTGAAGCTCGGAGATGCGGACGAACCGCTCTTCACCGCGCTGCGTCCGGACGGGCCGGTCGTGCGTCCAGATGGTCACGAACGACACCATCGACAGGGCCAGGGCCCCGACCTCGCCCCAGGTGTCCCGCCAGACCAGCACCAGCCCCAGGGCCACGGAGAGCAGGGCGACGCCGGAGGACCGTCGGGACAGCCGGGCGCGGTAGCCCCGCCAGGTGCAGTAGACGACCCACGGCACCATGGCCGCCAGCACCATGACCCAGGCGAAGGTGGACATCCCCCCGCTGAACGCCCCGGCCACCAGCCGGGCCATGCCCAGCAGGGCCACCGCGCCGGTCAGGGCTCCGAGTACCAGGGACCAGGTCTTGGCGGGCATCGCGTCTCCACGTCAGGGGGCAGACCCGGACCGCGGGCCCTCGAGCCCGCTAAACGTAGCCCAGATACTCCTGCAGCTTGTGGAGCTCAGCCAGGTCGTCCCGCAGCCCGGCGGGCGCCTTGAGGTCGTTGACGGCGTCGTCGGTCTCCACGACGTACTGGATGGTGCTGACGATGCGTCGCTGCTCGCCCGCACTGAACTCGTCCCAGTGGGCCAGCATCCCCGAGATCGCCGCATGGATCTCGAACGCCTAGTGCAGGTCCAGCTGCTGGTTGCTGGACCGGGCGCCTACCAGCACCTTGCGGTGCCCC
>JAOPXW010000002.1 GCA_025964935.1 Friedmanniella sp.
GCGACGTCGACCGGGCCGCCACCCGGATGTTCAAGCTGTCGCGGATGGCCGGTCCCCCCGACCGGGTGTCCAAGCCCGCGGCGTACGAGGTGCCGGCCGACCTCGACCTGCGCGAGCTGGCCCGCTCGCTCGGTCCGCAGGAGCCGACCGGCCAGGCGGTGCTGGCCGTCCGCCACGGCAAGGCCCCCAGCCTGAGCCGGCGGGGTGAGCCGACGACCCCCGGGGTCGTGCTGCCCAACGGCTTCACCGCGTACGCCGTCGGCTACGCCGACCTGCGGGGGGCGGCGGAGGAGATCGGTGGGTTCGCCGCCGACGTGCTGGTGCTGGAGCCGGTCGAGCTGCGCGACCTCGTGCTCGGACGGCTGCGGGCCGTGGCCGCGACGGCGAGCAGGACCGCTGAGCCCACCGGCCAGGGGGCGGCGTGACCTCCCAGGCCCAGGTCCGGCGGCTGCTCAGCCTGGTGCCCTACCTCCGCGAGCACGACGGCGCCGCCATGGCCGACGTGGCTGCGGCCTTCGGCATCACCGTCAAGACGCTGCGGGACGACCTGAACGTCCTCTGGATGTGCGGGATGCCGGGGCTGACCCCGGGTGACCTGATCGACATCGACATGGACGCGGTCGACGGCGAGGGGGTCATCCACCTGAGCAACGCCGACTACCTGACCCGCCCGCTCCGGCTGTCGGCCGACGAGGCGCTCGGCCTGGTGTTGGCCCTGCGGACCCTTCGCGAGATCGCCGGACCGGGCCGTCGGGACGTGGTGGACCGGGCCCTGACGAAGCTGGAGGGGGCCTCGGGCCGCACCGGGGCCGCCGACCAGGCGACGGTGCGGGTCACCGCGGCGCGCGACGACGTGGCGGGCCGGGTGGAGGAGGCGCTGCAGCGCGGGGTCGCCCTGGACCTGACCTACGACGTCGCCTCGCGGGCCGAGACCACCCAGCGGCTGGTCGACCCGCTGCGGATCTTCGTGCTGGAGGGCTACGGCTACCTCGAGGCGTGGTGCTACCTGGCCGGGGGGGTGCGCACCTTCCGGCTGGACCGGATCGCCGCGGCCGTGGTGACCGACACGCCGGTGGTGCCGCGACAGCTGACCCCCCGCAACCTGGCCACGAGCTGGTTCGACGCCCTGCAGGAGGGCCCACTGGTCACCCTGGAGCTGCGACCGGCCGCCGCCTGGGTCGCGGAGTACTACCCGACCGAGGCCGTGGTCACCCGTCCCGACGGCGGGGTGACGGCCTCGTTCCGGGTCACCGACCCGGCCTGGCTGCGCGGCCTGCTGCTGCGTCTGGGCGGCGGGGCCGTGGTGGCCGCGCCGGCGGGGGCGGGGGACTCGGCGGCCGAGGCGGCCCAGGAGGCGCTGGACCAGTACCTGGCGCTCGGCCTGTCCAGCTGACCCGGGCCAAGCCGAACCGGCGCCGGCGACGAACTGCTGGGGAGGGCGGAGGCCGAGGTCCGGGGGCGGGGGATGGGTAGGCTGCCCGGGTGCTCTGGGTCTGGGTCTTCGTCGGTATCGCGTTCGTCGGTCTCGTCATGCTGGTCGGCTACGGCGTGTGGCTCGCCCACAAGCTGAGCGACGTGACGGGCGAGGTGGGGGTCCTGCTGGACCGCACCGGTGAGCTGGCGGACCTGCTGGGTCAGATCGAGCTGCCGCAGGCGGGGGTGCCGGACCGGGATGGTCCCGGCGCGGCCGCCGCGCAGGCCGGGGATCCCGCACCCCGCGACATAGGATGACAAAGGCGTGACGCTGGTCGCGCCGGAAGAGAGGGATCATGACTCCGCTTATCGCAGGGCTCGGCGCACCCGAGCTGCTGATCATCCTGGCCGTCGTCCTGCTGCTGTTCGGCGGCTCCCGACTGGCCGGTCTCGGCAAGAGCACCGGGCGCGCGCTCAAGGAGTTCAAGGAGGAGACCAAGGGTCTCAAGTCCGACGAGCGGACCCAGACCCCGCCCGCGGCGGTCGGCCCTGAGGTGACGGTGCTTCCCCAGGAGCAGCCGGGCTACGCCCAGCAGAACCCGGGCTACGGCCAGCCGCCCGCTCCCCAGGGCTACCCGCAGCAGGGTGGGACGCCGGGCGCCCAGCCGGGCTACCCGCAGCAGCCGTACCAGGCTCCGCCGCAGACCGGGGTCACCAACCCGGCCGACGGCGACCGTCGCTGACCTCGGCCTCGTCGACGAGCTGAGCTTCCCGTGTCCTTGACGATCAAGGGCCGCCCCGTGCGCCTCAGCCTGGCCTGGCTGAAGCCGCCGCCGCTGCCCCCGGACGGCTCGATGACGCTGTTCGAGCACCTGCGCGAGCTCCGCTACCGTCTGGTGGTCGCCTCGGTGGCCATCATTGTCGGGATGATCGTGGCCTGGTTCTTCCGCGAGGACCTGATGGCGATCCTGCGCCACCCGTACGACGTCGCGATCGCCCAGCTCAAGGCGAAGAACCCCGGCGCGGACACGCTGCTGGTCAACAACGGCATCGCCTCACCCCTGACCCTGGCGATGAAGGTGTCCGCCCTGGCCGGGGCGCTGCTGACCTCCCCGATCTGGCTCTACCAGTTCTGGGCCTTCATCGTGCCGGGGCTGCTGTCGCGCGAGAAGAAGTGGGCCCTGATCTTCATCGGGGCCGCGACGCCCCTCTTCGCGTCCGGGGTCGCGGTCGGCTACCTGGTGATGCCCAAGGGCATCATGGTGCTGCTGGGCTTCACCCAGTCCGGGGTCTCCAACCTGCAGGACGTCAACCAGTTCCTGTCCTTCCTGATGCGCATCATGATCGCCTTCGGGATCGCCTTCCTGATCCCGCTGGTCGTGCTGATGCTCAACCTGCTCGGGGTGGTCAAGGCCGAGCACCTGTCGAAGTACCGGGTGTACGTCATCTTCGGCACCTTCGTCTTCGGGGCCGTCGCGACCCCGTCCACGGACCCGTTCTCGATGCTGGCCCTGGCCATCCCCATGACCGTGCTCTTCCTGGCCGCCGAGGTGCTCGCGCACCTCTTCGACCGGCGCAAGGCCCGGCGGCTCGCCGCCGACGACGGTTCCGTGCGGGCCAGCGTGGACGACGACGTCGCTCTGCGCCGGCTCGAGGCCGAGGACGAGGGCCGCCCGGACTGGGGCCCCAGCACGCCGTGACCGGCGGCATCACCCTCGTCGTGAACCCGTCAGCGGGCAAGGGCCGGGCGCGGGCCCGGCTGCCGGAGGTGGCCCGGGCCCTCCGCAGCGGTGGCCGTCCGGTCACCGTCCAGCTCAGCCGTGACTTCGCCGAGGCCCGCACCCTCGTCACCGCCGCCGTCGAGAGCGGTGTCGACGTCCTGGCCGTGATGGGCGGGGACGGGATGATGCACCTCGGTCTGAACGCCTGCGCCCGCGGGGCCGAGGCCGGGGGGCCCACCGTCTTGGGCCTGGTCCCGGCCGGGACCGGCAACGACCTCTGCGGCGCGCTGGGCATCGACCCGGCCGACCCGGAGGCCGCCGCGCGGCTGGTGGCGCGCGGGGCGCCCGACCGGATCGACCTGGCCGAGGTGCACGACAGCTACGTCGGGGCCGTGCTGGCCACGGGCTTCGACGCCCTGGTCAACCGCCGGGCCAACGCCCTGCCCTGGCCCCGGGGATCGCTGCGCTACGTGGTGGCCGCCCTGGCCGAGATCCGGGTCTTCCGGCCCCTGAGCTACCGGCTCACCCTCGACGGCGAGGTGCGTGAGCTCGAGGCGATGCTCGTCGCGGTGGGCAACACCTCCCGCTACGGGGGTGGGATGCAGATCTGTCCCGACGCGGACCCGCGCGACGGATGGCTCGACCTCACCGTCATCCACCCGGTCAGCCGACCCAAGCTGCTGCAGCTGCTGCCCCAGATGAACTCCGGCCGCTTCGTCCGCGACGCCTGCGTCGAGCGGCTCCGGGCCCGGGAGGTCGTCGTCGAGGGGCCGGGTCTGGTCGGCTACGGCGACGGCGAGCTGGTCGGCGCCGCGCCGATGACGGTGTCCTGCCGGCCCGGTGTGCTTCCGGTCTTCTGTCCGGCCCCCTAGTACTTTGGGGGTCATCATGGCCCAGCCCTCAGCCGAACCCAGCCCGTCCGAGCCGGACCAGGTCAGCCCCGCGGAGGCGTACGCCCGCTTCCGCAGCACCCAGCAGTCACCCCGTCTGGCCGCCTTCGGTGACGGGTACGGCTTCGAGTTCGACCCCTACCAGCGGGAGGCGTGCGCCCACGTCGAGGCGGGCTCCGGCGTGCTGGTCGCGGCCCCGACGGGGGCCGGCAAGACCATCGTCGGCGAGTTCGCCGTCTTCCTGGCCCTGGCCGAGGGCCGCAAGTGCTTCTACACGACCCCCATCAAGGCGCTGTCCAACCAGAAGTACGCCGACCTGGTCCGGCGCCACGGGGCCGCCAACGTGGGTCTGCTGACCGGCGACTCCTCGATCAACTCCGAGGCCCCGGTGGTCGTGATGACCACCGAGGTGCTCCGCAACATGATCTACGCCGGGTCGAGCACCCTGGACAACCTGGGCTTCGTGGTCATGGACGAGGTGCACTACCTGGCTGACCGGTTCCGGGGCGCGGTCTGGGAGGAGGTCATCATCGGGCTGGCCGACTCCATCCAGATCGTGGCCCTGTCCGCGACGGTGAGCAACGCCGAGGAGTTCGGCGAGTGGCTGTCCGCGGTCCGGGGCGAGATGGCGGTGGTGGTCTCCGAGCGGCGTCCGGTGCCGCTGTTCCAGCACGTCATGGTGGGTCGGACGATCCACGACCTGTTCGCCGACGTCGCCCCGACCGCTCAGGAGGCCCCGACCGGCGGCCACAGCGACGTCAACCCGGCCCTGCTCAAGGTGGCCCGCGAGGAGTCCCGCCACGTCCGCGACGACTCGCGTCGACCGCGGGGGCGAAGCGGCCGGGGCAAGAAGACGGTGGCGTACGGCAGCGGGGCCTACGGCGGGGCGGCCCACCGGTCCCGGCACGAGGGGGAGGGCCGCCCCCGGGCGCTGGCCGCCCCCAGCCGGCCCGACATGGTCGAGCTCCTCGACGACGCCTCGCTGCTGCCGGCCATCGTCTTCATCTTCTCCCGGGTCGGCTGCGACGCGGCCGTCCGTCAGCTGCTCAGCTCCGGGGTCCGGCTCACCACCTCCCTCGAGCAGGCCGAGATCAGCGCCATCCTGGCCCGCCACATCGTCGGCCTGAGTGAGTCGGACCTGCGGGCGCTGGACTACGAGCGGTTCGCCGAGGCCCTGGTCCGCGGGGTCGCGGCCCACCACGCCGGCATGCTGCCCACCTTCCAGGAGTGCGTGGAGGAGGCGTTCGTCCGCGGCTTCATCAAGGTCGTGTTCGCCACCGAGACGCTGGCCCTGGGCATCAACATGCCGGCCCGCAGCGTGGTGCTGGAGAAGCTGGTGAAGTACAACGGCGAGACCCACGCCGACATCACCCCCGGGGAGTACACCCAGCTGACCGGCCGGGCCGGCCGCCGCGGAATCGACGTGGAGGGTCACGCGGTGGTGCTCTGGCAGCCCGGGCTCGACCCGCGTGCCGTGGCAGGTCTGGCCTCGCGGCGTACCTATCCCCTGAGGTCCTCGTTCGCGCCCACGTACAACATGGCGGTGAACCTGGTCGGCAGTGTCGGCCGGGAGCGCGCCCGGACCCTGCTGGAGCAGTCCTTCGCCCAGTTCCAGTCCGACCGGTCCGTGGTCGGGGTGGCGCGGACGCTGGCCAAGAACACCAGCGGGATCGACGGCTACTGGGAGTCGGCCTCCTGTGACCAGGGCGACTTCCAGGCGTACGCCCGGCTGCGGACCCGGATCGGCGACCTCGAGGCCGAGGCGGCCCGCGACCGGCGGACCGACCGTCGGGCCGAGGCGATGCAGGCGGTGCTGGCGCTCAAGCCCGGCGACATCGTGCGGGTGCCCAGCGGCAAGAGCCAGGGCTGGGTCGTGGTGGTGGACCCGGACGTCCGGACCGACGGACAGGGACCGCGGCCGTTGGTGATGACCGAGGACCGGCAGGTCCGGCGGCTGTCGCTGGTGGACTTCCCGACCCCGCCGGTGGTGGCCGGCCGGATGCGGATCCAGAAGCACTTCAACCCCAAGGAGCCGTCGTCGCGGCGCAACCTGGCCGCCGCCTTCCGGTCCAAGCTGGGCGAGGTCGACCTGGGCCCCACCCGGCACCGGGTGCCCGAGGCCGACCCGGAGACGGCGCTGAAGATCGAGGAGCTGCGCGGGGAGCTCCGACGGCACCCCTGCCACAGCTGTCCCGACCGGGACACCCACTCCCGCTGGGCCGAGCGGGCCCTGCGGCTGGAGCGGGAAAGCGAGCGGCTGCAGCAGCGCTCGGCCACCCGGACCAACACCATCGCCACCCACTTCGACAAGATCTGCCTCGTCCTGGAGGGGCTCGGCTACCTCGAGGGGGACGGCGGGGAGCGCGTCAGCCCGCAGGGCCGGATGCTGGCCCGGATCTACGCCGAGCTGGACCTGGTCGCGGCCGAGTGCATCCGGGCGGGGGTCTTCGACGACCTGAGTGCGCCGCAGCTGGCCGCCGTGCTGGCCTCCCTGGTCTACGAGGCCCGTCGCAGCGACGACGGGGCCCGACGGCCGCGGATGCCGGACGCCCGCAGCAGCGACGCGATGGTCGAGGTCCGCCGGATCTGGCGGGAGGTGTCCCTGGTCGAGCGGGACGCCCGGCTGAACCGGGGTCCTGAGCCCGACATGGGCTTCAGCGAGATGGCGTTCGGCTGGGCCGCGGGCCGGTCCCTGTCGGCCGTCCTGGGCGACAGCGGCCTGACGGCGGGGGACTTCGTCCGCTGGGTGCGCCAGGTCACCGACTTCGCGGGCCAGATCGCCGACGCCGCCGGGCCCGGGCCGTTGCGCGAGACCGCGCGGCAGCTGATGCGGGCCATGCGGCGCGGGGTGGTCACCTACTCCGCCGACGACGAGACCCCCGACGACCTCACCGGGGCCACCCTGCCCTGACCGGCGGCACCCGTCGGCGGGGCTGAGCGCGTCAGGAGGCTTGGCTGACCGTCGACATGTTGAAGTCGGGGATCCGGATCGGCGGCATCAGGGTCCGGTTGTAGTAGTCGTTCCACTCCCGGCACAACGTGCTGACCGCGGCCCCCGCCTCGGTGATCCGACCGAGCAGCTCCACCGGGGACTCGTTGAAGCGGAAGTTGTTGACCGCCCCCACGACCCGGCCGTGCTCGACCAGATAGACGCCGTCCCTGGTCAGCCCGGTGAGCAGCAGCCGCTCCGGGTCGACCTCGCGGATGTACCACAGGCAGGTCAGCAGCAGCCCGCGCTCGGTCCCGGCGATCATCTCCTCCAGGGTCGCCGAGCCCCCCGCCTCCATCAGCAGGTTGTCGGCCGGCGGGGTGGCCCGGCGGCCGGTGCGGTCGGCGTACGCGCGGTTGCGGACCAGGTCGGTCAGCACCCCGTCCTCGACCCAGGTGGTGGGGCGGAGGGGCAGGCCCAGGTCGAACACCCACGAGGTCCCGTCCGCCGAGCCCGCGAAGTCGACGAAGTCGACGGTCTCCAGCCCCGGATAGCCGGGATCCGAGCGCAGGCTGACCGGCAGCGGGGAGAGCCGCTCCCCGATCCGGGTGCGGCCCTCGCCGGCCGCGAACACGTTGCGCCCCTCCTCGGCGTCGCGCGCGTTCGCGGTCCAGAAGGCGTAGATCATCAGGTCGGCCACCGGCCCCGGCGGCAGGATCGTCTCGTAGCGACCCGGCGGCAGCTCGATCCGGTTCCGCGCCCAGTCGAGCCGGGTGCTGAGCTCGGCGTAGAGCGCGGCCACGTCGACGTCGGTGAAGTCGCGGGTGGGGGCCCCGACCCAGGCCGACCGGGTCAGGTCGGCGGACTTGCCGTTGAGCTCGAACCGGCCCGTCGGCTGCACCCCCGTACGCCGGAGCCCGGCACTGGAGGCCAGCGAGGTGGTCGTCACGACGAGCTCGGCGAAGCCGAAGAGCAGCACGCCGTCGGCCCGGGCGCGGGCGAAGGCGGCCCCCAGCCCGTCGGCCACCGCC
>JAOPXW010000019.1 GCA_025964935.1 Friedmanniella sp.
ATCATGTACGCGATCATGGAGCTCTCGGGCCAGGAGTACGTCGACCTGTACGCCCCGACGGCCAAGGAGCAGGCGGCCCGGGAGGCCAAGGCGCAGGAGGCCGACGAGGTCTCGCCCCAGGCCTGAGCCGTCGGCGGTCCGCACCGCGGGGCCGGCGGGGTCCATCCGTTGACAAACCGGTGGCGCCGCGGGGCCGGTCAACTAAGGTGTCGGGGTGCCCGAGACGACCGAGGTCCCCACGCTGGAAGCGCTGCATGCGCTCAGCCCGCTCCAGCAGCCGACCTACGCCGACGCCACGGAGCTGACCGAGGTCATCGGCCGGCTGCGCAAGCTCCCGCCGCTGGTCTTCGCCGGCGAGTGCGACGTGCTGCGGACCAAGATGGCCAGCGTGGCCGCCGGTGAGGCCTTCGTGCTGCAGGGCGGCGACTGTGCCGAGACCTTCGACGGGGTGACGGCGGCCAACATCCAGGGCAAGCTGCGGACCCTGCTGTCGATGGCGGTGGTCCTCACCTACGCCGCGCAGGTGCCGATCGTGAAGCTCGGCCGGATGGCCAGCCAGTACGCCAAGCCCCGCAGCTCGGCGAGCGAGACCCGCGGCGACGTCACCCTGCCGGCCTACCGCGGCGACGCCGTCAACGGCTTCGACTTCACCGCCGAGTCCCGGCGGCCCGACCCGCAGCGGCTGCTCGGGGTCTACAACGCGTCCGCCGCCACGCTCAACCTCAGCCGCGCCTTCGTCACCGGCGGCTTCGCCCACCTGCGCAGCGTGCACAGCTGGAACGCCGACTTCGTCAAGAGCTCGGCCGCCGGGGTGGAGTACCAGAACCTGGCCGGCGAGATCGACCGGGCCCTGGCCTTCATGGTCGCCTGCGGCATCGACGAGGACGTCTTCCGCACCGTGGACTTCTTCTCCAGCCACGAGGCGCTCATCATGGAGTACGAGCATGCGCTGACCCGGATCGACTCCCGCACCCAGCTGCCGTACGGCACGTCGGGGCACTTCCTGTGGATCGGCGAGCGCACCCGGCAGCTCGACGGGGCCCACGTGGAGCTGCTGCGGCACGTCCGCAACCCGCTGGGCGTCAAGCTCGGTCCCACCACGACCGCCGACACCGCGCTGGAGCTGGCCGACCGGCTGGACCCCGAGCACGAGCCCGGCCGGATCACCTTCATCACCCGGATGGGGGCCGGCAAGGTCCGCGACATCCTGCCCGAGGTGGTGGCCAAGGTGACCGCCAGCGGCCGCCAGGTGGCGTGGGTCTGCGACCCCATGCACGGCAACACCTTCGAGGCCCGCAACGGCTACAAGACGCGGGCGTTCTCGGACGTGATCGAGGAGCTGAACGGGTTCTTCGACGTGCACGAGGAGCTGGGCACCTGGCCGGGCGGCGTCCACGTCGAGCTGACCGGGGACGACGTCACCGAGTGTGTCGGGGGCAGCGACGACCTGGTCGAGGCGGACCTCGTGAACCGCTACGAGACCCTGTGTGACCCGCGCCTCAACCGCAACCAGTCGCTGGAGCTGGCCTTCCTGGTCGCTCAGCGGCTCACCACCGGCCGGATCCGCCGGGCCAACCCGGTCCAGGCCTACCAGCCGCTCAGCCTCTAGGAGACTGCCGTGACCATCGACCTGCGCTCCGACACCCTGACCGTCCCCACCCCGGGCATGCGGGAGGCCATGATGGCGGCCCCGGTCGGCGACGACGTCTACGCCGAGGACCCCACGGTCAACGAGCTCGAGCGCCGGACCGCGGAGCTCTTCGGGCACGAGGCCGGGCTGTTCTGTGCGACCGGGTCGCTGGCCAACCTGCTCGGGGTCCGGATGCTCGTCGAGCCGGGGCAGGAGGTCCTGTGCGACGTCTCCGCGCACATCGCCCGGGCCGAGATGGGGGCGCACGCGGCCGTACACGGGCTGACCATGCGGACCATGCCCTCGGTCCGGGGGCGGCTGGAGCTCGACCGGGTCGCGGAGCTGCTGTCACCCTCGGCGGGGCCGCACCTGGTGTCCACCGCGGCGGTCGCCGTCGAGAACACCCACAACTTCGGTGGGGGCACCGTGCAGCCCCTCGAGCAGCTGGCCGCCGTGGGCGAGCTGTGCCACGCGAACGGGGTGGGCTACCACCTCGACGGGGCCCGGCTGTGGAACGCCCACGTGGCCTCGGGGGTGTCCCTGGCGTCCTACGGCGCCCTCTTCGACACCATCAGCGTCTGCTTCTCCAAGGGTCTCGGGGCCCCGGTGGGCTCGGTGCTGGTGACCAGTGCGGCCAACGTGGCCCGGGCCCGGGTCCAACGCAAGCGGCTCGGCGGGGGCTGGCGGCAGGCCGGGATGCTGGCCGCGGCTGCGCTCTACGCCCTCGACCACCACATCGACCGGCTGGCCGAGGACCACACCGCCGCCCGGGTGCTGGCCGAGGCCATCAGCGGGCAGGCCCCCGCCGCGGTCGACCTCGCCGCGGTCGAGACCAACATCGTCGTCGTCGGGACGGGCGAGCGGGCGGCCGGTCCGGTGGCGGCGGCCGCCGCCGAGCAGGGCGTACGCGTGTCCGCGCTCGGCCCCCACATGATCCGTGCGGTCACCCACCTCGGCGTCACCGCCGAGGAGTGCGCCCAGGCCGGCAAGGTCCTCGGCTCGCTGCTGGCCTGACCCGGGCATCCCGGCCCGTCGGAGGGCTGTCCTACGGTGGGGGGATGAAGATCGCACACCTGGGCCACGCGGCCGTCCTGGTCGAGACCGACAACGCCCGCGTCCTGATCGACCCCGGCAACCTGTCCGACCGCTGGCGCGGACTGACCGATCTGGACGCCGTCCTGGTCACCCACCAGCACCCCGACCACCTCGATCCCGAGCAGATCGGCGCGCTGCTGGCCGCCAACCCGCGCGCCGCGGTCTACGTGGAGCCGTCCGTGCTCAACCTCGTCTCCGGCGGGGATCTGGAGGGTCTCGGGGCCGCCCGGGGCGTATCGCCGGAGGACCAGTTCGTGGTCGGCGACCTGCTGGTCACCGCGGTCGGGGGTCGGCACGCCGTCATCCATCGCGACATCCCCCGGATCGGCAACGTGGGCTTCGTGCTCCGATCGGAGGGCCAGCCCACCCTGTTCCACCCCGGGGACGCCTACGACACCGCGCCCGAGGGGGTGGACATCCTGGCCATGCCCGCCCACGCCCCCTGGGCGGCACTGAAGGAGACCATCGACTTCGTCCGGGCCGTCGGGGCGCTGGAGGGGTTCCCGATCCACGACGAGCTGCTCAACGACCGGGGCCGCGGGATGGTCTTTGGTCGCATCAACGACATGACCGGGACCCACCTGGTCGACCTGCGCTCCGGCGCCACCCATCAGTTCTGAGGAGCAGACCATGAGAGTTGTCATCGCCGGTGGTCACGGGCAGATCGCCCTCACCATCCAGCGGCTGCTGAGCCAGGCCGGTCACGAGGTGGTCGGTCTCATCCGCAATCCCGACCAGGCCGCCGACCTGCTCGTGGTCGGGGGCATCCCGCTCGTCGTGGACCTCGAGAGCACCGACGCGGACACGCTCGCGGCCGACCTCGACGGGGTCGACGCCGTGGTCTTCGCCGCCGGCGGTGGCCCCAACAGCGGAGCCGCGCGCAAGCTCACGGTCGACCGGGACGGGGCCGTCCTGCTGGCCGACGCCGCCGAGCGACGCGGGATCCGTCGCTATGTGATGATCTCCTCGATGGGCGCCGACGACTTCGACCCGGACTCGGAGGAGGTCTTCCAGGTCTACCTGCGGGCCAAGAGCGAGGCCGACGCCGACCTCCGCAGCCGCGACCTGGACTGGACCATCATCCGACCCGGAGCCCTGACCGACGACCCGCCCACCGGCCGGGTCCGGATCGCGCCGGCCACCGGTCGGGGCTCGGTGCCGCGGACCGACGTGGCGGCAGCCGTGGTGGAGGTGCTGGTGAACGGGCTGGCCGTCGGACGGCAGTTCGAGCTCGTCTCCGGCGAGACCGAGCTCGCGACCGCGCTGGCCGAGCTCGGCGGCTAGACCTCCGGCGCGCGCCGGGCCGCCGCGGGGACCGACGTCTCGTCGGAGGCCGGCCGTCGACGCGACCACTGCGGGGCCAGCTCGACCAGGTACATCGCCGCCAGGATGGCCAGCCCGCCCACGACCATCCGGGCCGTCACCAGCTCACCGCCGAGCGCCACCGCGAAGGCCGCCGCCCAGACCGGCTCCATGGCCATCACGACCGCCGCCCGGGAGGCCTCGATCCGAGCCTGGGCCCAGGTCTGGGCCACCATGGTCAGGGCGCTCGCGACCACGGCCAGGTAAAGCACCTGGAGCCAGTCGTGCCCCGAGGCGGGGAGCTCGAGACCGCGGGAGCCGCCGCCGGGCCAGAGGGCGGCCACCAGGCAGACCACGGTGATGACCGCCATCTGCACCAGGCTCAGGCTCAGAGCCGCACCCGCCTCGCTGAGCCGTCCCAGGGCCAGGATGTGCACTGCGTAGACGAGCGCCGAGAGCAGCGTCATCAGCTCGCCGTAGCCGACCGAGAAGCCGTTCAGGGACAGCACCCCCAGCCCTGCGGTGGCCAGCAGGGCCGCCAGCCAGGTGGTGGGGCTGACCCGAGTGTGGAGGACCAGGGCGGTCAGCAGCGGGGTGGCCACGACGTACAGGCCGGTGATGAAGCCCGACACGCTGGCCGAGGTGTGCGCGAGCCCGACCGTCTGCAGGATCTGGGCCACGCCGTACAGCAGCCCCAGCAGCGACCCGGCGACCAGGGTGCGCCGCGACATCCGGAGCTGACGGCCGGTGATGGCGCCCAGGGCCAGGGTGGCCAGCCCGAACCGCAGGGCCAGCAGGTCGGTGACGGGCAGCCGGGTGAGCAGGTCCTTGATCATGAAGAACGTCGAACCCCAGGCGGCGGCCATCAGCAGCAGTGCCGTGAACGCCAGCCAGTCGGTTCGGGTACGGGTGGTCGGCACGGCGACCAGCGTAGGCCCGTCGGTCCGCCGGAGCCGGCCGGTCCTCGGGCGCGGACCGGCCTGGCCGCACCGGGGTCAGACGACGTACAGCGTGACGGTCGAGCCCTTCGGGGCCTGGTCGGACTGGCCGGGGCGGCTGTAGACCACGAAGCCCACCCCGATGTAGTTGATCGCCACGGCCTGCACCTTGACCTTGAAGCCGGCGTCCTTCATCACCTGGGTCGCCGCCTTGACCCCCATCGAGCGGACGTTGGGCACGGTCACCAGAACCGGTCCGAGCGAGCGGGTCAGCGTGATGGTCGCCCCCCGGTCCAGCGAGCCCTTCTGCGGATCCTGGGCCAGCACCCGACCGGCCGCCACCTTGTCGTCGTTCGCGGTCTTCACGACCACCACCAGCCCGGCCTTCTGGAGCGCCGCGACGGTGGCGTCGGCGTCCTTGCCCCGGTAGTCCTTCACGGTGACCGGAGCGGGGCCGCGGGACACGACGAGATCGACGGCCGCTTGGGGCTTGAGCGCGGTGCCGGTACGGCTGGAGGCGCTCAGCACCACCCCGGCGGCCACGCTCTCGTCGTAGGCGCCCCGCACCTTGCCCAGGGTCAGGTGGGAGCCGACCAGCGCCGTGCTCGCCGCCGACTGGGTGAGACCGATGACCTCGGGCATCGGGTAGCGCTCCGGCCCCTGGGAGACCAGGGCCTCGATCCGGCTCCCGTCGGGCACCTTGGTCCCCGCGCCGGGGTCGGTCGAGACCACCAGCCCGCGGGCGACAGTCTCGCTGTAGGCGTCGCCGAAGTGGATCTGCAGGCCGGTCCGCTCCGCCACCTGGGCGGCCTCGGCCTTGCTCAGACTGGTCAGGGCCGGGGCGCTGGTGAAGCGACCCTCGGTCAGGTAGTAGACGGTCAGCGCCGCACCGGCGGTCAGCAGCAGGACGAGCAGCAGGGCCAGCCAGCCGCGGCGACGTTTGCGCTGCTGGCGCTCCCGCCGGGCCCGGACCCGCTCGACGGCCTCGTGGTGCGGCGGGCGCCCCGCCTGCACCATCGGCGGCGGGGGCAGGGCGTCGACCACGGTGGGCGCGGCGTAGTCGGGCCGGGGGCCGGCGCCGGTCGCCACGGTCTGGGTCGGCTCGGTCGGTCCGGTACCGGAGGAGCCGGCAGCGTACGCACCGGGAAAGTGCGGGCCGGGGCGCAGACCCGCCGCGGGCCGGGGGGGCCCGAGCCCGTCGCCGCCCGTGGGCACGACCTGGGTCAGCTCGTCGGCGGTCCGGTCGGCGTACGCGGCCGCCACCGGGCTGAGGTCCTGGGTCAGCTCGGGGTCGTCCCACACGCCCTCGCGCAGGGCGGCCCGGACGCGCCGGACCTGGGCCAGCAGCACCCGGGCGTCGTGCGGACGCTGGGCGGAGTCGCGCGCGGTGGCCCGGGCGACCAGGGCGTCCAGGTAGGCGGGGATCGGCCCGGCGGTGGTGAAGGTCGAGGGGGCGGGCACGTCGGTGTGCACGTGCGCGTACGCCACCTGGATCGGGGTCTCGCCGGTGTGCGGCTTGCACCCGGTCAGGAGCTCGAAGAGGACCACCCCGGCGCTGTAGACGTCGGACCGGGCATCGGCCCGGCCCGAGACGACCAGCTCGGGCGGCAGGTAGGAGACGGTGCCGATCAGCAGACCCTGGGTGGCGGTCTGGGTCTGGGAGCTGATGGCCTTGGCCAGGCCGAAGTCGGCCACCTTGATCTGCCCGCGGTCGCTGATCAGGACGTTCTCGGGCTTGACGTCGCGGTGCACCAGCCCCGCGTCGTGCGCCGAGGCCAGGGCGGCCAGGACGGGCTCGATCATCTCCAGCGCCCGCAGCGGCGGCATCGGGGCCTCGTGGTTGATGACGTCGCGCAGGGTGCGGCCGTCGACGAACTCCATCACGATGTAGGGCCGGGTGATGTGCCCGTCGGTGGCGTCCTGCCCCTGGTCGAAGACGGAGACGACGTTGGGGTGGGACAGCAGGGCCGCGGCGCGGGCCTCGCGGTCGAACTTGCGGGCGAACTCGACGTCGTCCCCCAGGCCGACGTGCATGATCTTGACCGCCACGGTCCGGGTCAGGCGGGTGTCCACCGCCTGGTAGACGGTGGCCATGCCACCGCGCGCCAGCCGCTGGGTGATCTGGTAGCGGCCGTCGAGCAGGCGGCCGACCAGGGGATCGCCGAGACTCGTCATCGTCACGCCTGCTCCGAACACGGTGGGGAAGATGGCCGTGCTGGCCGCGAGGCCGGTGGACCCGACGGCGTCGGGGACCGTGACCTCCGGGCCGAGTTTAGGAGCCGCGTGGGGCCGCCGTGGCCCCGGCGCGCCGTCGGACCCCGATTGGCTGCCGGCGTCCGACCGGGGCTCAGGCCCGGTCACAGCGGGTCACCTCAGTCGATGCGCCCCTCATGGGTCGACGATGCCTCCGCGTAGCGCCGAATCGGGATGCGGCCCGCGCGGCCGGCCAGCCGCCCGGCCTGCACCGCCAGCCGCATGGCGTGGGCCATCCGGACCGGGTGCTCGGCCCGGGTCACCGCGGAGGCCAGCAGCACGGCGTCGCAGCCGAGCTCCATGGCCAGCGCCGCCTCGGACGCGGTCCCGATGCCGGCGTCCAGGACCACCGGTACCGTCGCCGACTCCACGATCAGCTCGATGTTGTGCGGGTTGCGGATGCCGAGCCCCGAGCCGATCGGCGCTCCCAGCGGCATCACGGCGGCGCAGCCGGCGTCTTGCAGCTTGCGCGCCATCACCGGGTCGTCGTTGGTGTAGGGCAGCACGATGAAGCCGTCCGCCACCAGCCGCTCGGCCGCGTCGAGCAGCTCGATCGGGTCGGGCAGCAGGGTGACCTCGTCGGCGATCACCTCCAGCTTGACCCAGTCGGTCTCCAGGGCCTCTCGGGCGAGCTGGGCGGTGAGCACCGCATCGGCGCTGGTGTAGCAGCCCGCCGTGTTGGGCAGGACGGCGATCCGGTGACGGTCCAGCACGTCGAGGACCGACCCCGGTGCGCTCGGGTCGACCCGGCGCATGGCCACGGTGGTCAGCTCGGTCCCCGAGGCCAGCAGGGCGGCCTCCATCACCTCCAGACTGGGGGCCCCGCCGGTGCCCATGATCAGGCGTGAGGTGAAGGTCCGCCCGGCGATCACCAGCGGATCGCTCTCCAGGGCCAGGCTCCCGGCGGGGGTGGTCAGCATGGTCATCTCAGCGGGGCCCTTTCGTGGGTACGGCGCAGGCTCGGGTCGGGCGGGGGTGGTGAGGCGGAGGCGGGCCGGGTGTGGTTCTCGGGGCGTGGTCCTCTGGAGTCGACCGCGTCTCAGCCACCCTGCACCGCCGTGACGATCTCGACCCGGGCACCCTCGGCCAGCTCCGTGGCGGCGTGCCGGCTGCGGGGGACGACGGTGCCGTCGACCGCCACCGCGATGCCCCGCGGCGTGGGCTCGCCGGGCGCGGCCCCGAGGACCTCGCTCAGCCGTACGGGGGCCGGTCGCTCCTGGCGCTCGCCGTTCACGTAGACGATCACCGAACCGCCTGCCCCGCGGCGGCGAACCGGTCCAGCGTGAAGGGGCGGGCGACCTCGTCGAGCTCACCGGTGGTCACGAAGCGGGCGGTGACGTCGGCGGTGACCGGGGTCAGCAGCACCCCGTTGCGGTAGTGCCCGGTGGCCAGCGTCAGCCCGGTCAGGCCGCCGCCGCCCAGCAGTGGGGCGTTGTCGGGGGTGCCGGGACGCCAGCCCACCGAGGTCTCGCTGAGGGCGTACTCGGCGGTCATGGGCAGGACCTGACGGGCGTCGCGCAGCAGCTCGTAGACCCCGCCGGCGGTGACCCGGTGGTCGAAGCCGAGCTCCTCGACGGTCGCCCCCACCACCACCTCGCGGCCGCTCTCGCGGGGCACCAGGTAGATCTCCGAGCCACGGCTGAACGCGCGGACGGTGAGGCTGGGGCCGGGCAGCCGGCCCGGGTCCAGCCGCAGGATCTGGCCCTTCACCGGCCGGACGGGGAGGGCGGGGATCCCGGTCAGCTGGCCGGCCCAGGAGCCGTTGGCCAGCACGACGTGGTCGGCCGGCAGGGTCGTCCCGTCGGCGAGCTCGACCCCGGTGACCTGGTCGGCGCGGCTCCGCACCCCGTGCACGAAGCCGGCCACCTCGCGGACGCCGGCCCGGCGGCCCGCCTCGATCAGGGCGGCCCAGAGCAGCCGGTTGTCGCAGCTCCAGTCCTGCTCGACCAGCAGCCCGGACCTGATGGAGGGGGCCAGCAGGGGCTCGTGCTGCTTGCACTCCCGACTGGTCAGCCGCTGGGTGTGGTGGCCCGTCCGGGTCAGGAACTCGGCGAAGACCCCGAGCTTGGCCCCGTCGTCGGCGTCCAGGGCCACCGAGAGGGTGGACACCTGGCGCAGCCCGGCGGGCCGGTCGCTGGCCGCGGACACCTCGGCGGCGAAGTCGGCGTACAGGTCGAGGGAGGCCTGGTTCAGCCGCAGCAGGGACTGCTCGGTGAACGTGGTCTCGGTGACCGGGGCGAGCATCCCCGCCGCGACGTGGGAGGCCGCGGCTGCGCGCTCCCCGGTGACGACGACGACGTCCAGCCCGGCCTGCCGCAGCCGCCAGGCGGTGGCCGAGCCGATCAGCCCGCCTCCGACCACGACCACGTCGGCTCCGGTCACGGACGGCGGGGAGGTCATGCCGTCAGTCTAGGCAGCCGGGACCGGCCCGGCCGCCGCCGTGGGCAGGGAGACCGGCCCGGCCGCCGCCGTGGACAGGGAGACCGGCCCGGCCGCCGCCGTGGACAGGGGGCGGGGCCCCGCGGCGGGCGTGGGTCAGGGGCGGTCGCCCATGGCCTCGTGGACGGCGGCGATGTCGTCGTGGCCGTGGCCCCGCTCCTCTGCGGTGGCGAAGGCGTCTCGAACCGCGTCCAGCACCCCGGTGCGGACCTCGGCCTCGTCGGCGGCCCTGATGATCAGCCCCAGGTCCTTCAGCGCGCCGGAGAGCTCGAACGATGCCGGGTAGTCCCCGGCGATCATCGCCTTCCCCTTCAGCTGGGCGTACGGGCTGTTGGTCGGGCCGTCGTCGATGGCGGCCAGGAACAGGGCCGGGTCCAGGCCGAAGCTGCGGGTCAGCGCGAGGGACTGGGCGGTCGCGGTGGTGATGGAGAGGACCCAGGCGTTGCACGCCAGCTTGAGGGCCGAGGCGGCGCCCAGCTGGTCGCCCGCCCACACCACCCGGCTGGAGATGGCGTCGTAGACCGGCTGGACCCGTTCGCGTACGGCGGGGTCGCCGCTGGCCAGCACGACCAGGGTGCCGTCGGCAGCCGGCTTCTTGGTGCCGAGCACGGGGGAGTCCAGGGTGGCGATCCCGTGGTCGGCGGCGAGGTCGGCCAGCCAGGCGGCCCCGGACCGGCCGACGGTCGCGGTCTGCACCCAGACCGTCTCCGGTCCGAACGCGGCCGCGGACCCGGTCACGACCGCCTCGGTGGAGGCCAGGTCGAACAGCATGGTCACGACGACGTCGGCCCCTCGGACCGCCTCCGACGCCGTCCCGGCCACGGTCGCCCCCTCCTCGGCCAGTGGCGCGGCCCGGTCGGACGTCCGGTTCCACACCCGTACGGCGTGGCCGGCCCGGAGCAGGCTCTGGGCCATCCCGAAGCCCATCGCGCCGGTTCCCAGTACTGCTACCTCCATGCGACAGCTCCCTCGTTCGTGACCCGGGGCCGGCTCCGTACGGGGTCCGTGCGGGCCGGTGGGTCCCTCGTGTCCGACCATAGGGGGAGGGTCCGACAGTCGACCCGCCCGGGGGAATGATTGAACGCTCAATTACGCTGAGGCGGTACCACCACGACAGGAGTACGACATGGAGCTCGGCCTGACCACGTTCGCTGAAGTGTCCGACCCCGGCGTGAGCCCCGGCGAGCGGCTTCGTGAGGTCGTCGAGGAGGCCAAGCTGGCCGACCAGCTCGGCCTGGACGTGTACGGGGTGGGCGAGCACCACCGGGCCGACATGGCCGCCTCGGCTCCCGAGATCGTCCTGGCCGCCATCGCCGGGGGCACGAGCCGGATCAAGCTCAGCAGCGCGGTCACCGTGCTCAGCTCGGCCGACCCGGTCCGCACCTTCCAGAACTTCGTCACCCTCGACCTTCTGTCCAACGGCCGCGCCGAGCTGATGGCCGGCCGC
>JAOPXW010000042.1 GCA_025964935.1 Friedmanniella sp.
GGCCGCCGTCCCCACCCCCAGCTCGTTCAGCTCGGTCTCCTCGCAGGCGGGCTCACGCCCCGGCGAGGTCACCATCAACTGGGTTCAGGACGGCCGCTACACGACCGACTACGTCGTGGAGACCGGACTCACCAGCTTCAGCACCACCGATGCCTCGCTGCCCGTGCACGCCCGGGGCTCGTCCTTCTTCAGCGTCCCGACCAGCCAGCGGTCGATGACGCTGGCTGCCGCGCAGACGGCCGCCGCGGGCGCCCCGGTCGGCTCGGCCAACCACCTCTACTTCCGGCTGCACGCCCTCAACCACACCAGTGCCGGTGACGCCACCAAGTTCTACCCTTACCTGCAGACGGTGCCCGTCGCCCCGGCGGTCCCGGCCGGCACCGGGACGGCCTTGCGGCTGGGCAGCTTCAACGTCCGTACGGCCCGCGCCACCACCGACACCCGGACCTGGCTCGAGCGGGCGCCCGACGTGGCGCGCAGCATCGTGGACCACAACCCCGGCGTGGTCACCCTGCAGGAGCTGGGCCCGGGCCGGGCCGACGGCCAGACGGGCACCCTGAACGGCACCCCGCGTCAGACCGACAGCCTGCTCACCGCCCTGGGGTCGGTCGGCGGCTCCCGCTACCGGCTGACCCGGACCACGCCGTACGTCAAGGCGGGGACGCCGTCGGACACCCAGGGCATGCGGATCCTCTACGACGGGAGCCGGTACACGCTGGTGAGCAACTGCGTGGACACCTCCCCCGACGGCAGCTACTCCGACTCCTGCTCGATCAAGCTGCCCATCCGCAGCTCGGGTGACACCGAGGACAACCGGCGGCGGTCGGCGTACGCGGAGCTCGCGGACAAGCAGACGGGGGAGCACTTCTTCGTCGTCTCGGTCCACCTGGACGCGCGGCACTCCTCCACCGTGGCCACCGAACAGACCTATGAGGCTCTCCGCGGGGCGCAGGTCACCACGACTCTGGACGCCGTCAACGCTCTGAACCCCCAGCACTACCCGGTGGTGCTGGGTGGGGATCTCAACAGCTGGCAGAACAACAAGGTGGGCTACACCGCCCACGACCGGCTGGTCGCCGCCCGCTTCTACGACACCTCAGCGGCCACCCAGCCGGTGAACATCCACTTCACGACCCTGAACGACTTCGTCACCACGATGACCGACCCGTCCCCCGGCTTCGGCGCCCGACTCGACTTCCTGGGCGTCCAGGGCATCACCGGTGCCCGCTACTGGGAGAACGTGATGAAGGTGACCGACTCCGCCCGGCCGTCGGACCACAACCTGATCCTGGCCGACGTACGGCTGCCCGCGGCCTCCTCCCCCAGCCCCAGCCCCACGCCGACGCCCAGCGCGACCCCCACGCCCAGCCCGACCCCCACGCCGACCCCGAGCCCGACGGCCTCCCCCAGCCCTGTCGCCACGACCTACAAGGCCGTCACCCCGGCCCGGCTGCTCGACACCCGCAACGGGACCGGCACCACCACGACCGGCCCGCTGCCGGCGGGCGGCAGTGTCGAGGTGAGCGTCGCCGGTCGGGCGGGCGTCCCCACCACCGGGGTCTCGGCCGTGGTGCTGAACCTGACCGCCGTCGCCCCGGCCCAGTCCGGCTACCTCACGGTCTACCCTGCGGGCGAGGCCCGGACGAGCGCGTCGACGGTCAACTACCGCGCCGGCCAGACTGTGGCCAACAACGTCATCGTCAAGGTCGGGACCGGCGGCAAGGTCGTGGTCTACACGCCCCGGGCCGCCCAGGTGCTGCTCGACGTCCAGGGCTACTTCCCCGTCGGGGCGGCGTACACCCCGCTGAGCCCGGCCCGGGTGCTCGACACCCGCGACGGCACCGGGACGACGGGCGGCAAGCTGACCGCGGGCACCGGGGTCGACCTCCAGGTCACCGGCCGGGGCGGCGTTCCGGCGAGCGGCGTCGGAGCCGTGGTGGTCAACCTGACCGCCACCCAGACCGAGGGCAGCGGCTACGTCACGGCCTACCCGACCGGGCAGCCGCGGAGCTCCGCGTCCTCCCTCAACTACGCCGTCAACCAGTCGGTCGCCAACGGCGTCATCGTCAAGGTGGGCACCGGCGGCAAGGTGAGCCTGTGGAGCCCCACCGGCACGCACCTGATCGCCGATGTCCAGGGCTGGTTCCCGGTGCAGTCCGACCTCACGGCCCTGGCCCCTGTCCGGCTGCTCGACACCCGAGACGGGACCGGAACCAGTCCCGGTCTGGTGGCCGCCGGAGGGCGGGTCGACCTTCTCGTCCTGGGTCGCGGCGGGGTCCCGACCACCGGCGTCGCCGCCGTCGTGCTGAACGTCACCAACACGAAGTCCGCAGCCAGCGGGGCCCTGACGGTCTTCCCGATGGGGACCGCCCGGCCCATGCCGGTCAACCTCAACTACGCCGCCGCCCAGTCGATCGCCAACCGGGTCATCGTCCCGGTCGGCACCGACGGTCGGGTCTCGCTGTACACCTCGGCCACCGACCACATGATCGCGGACGTGGTGGGCTACCTGCGGCAGTAGGACGCACGGGTCAGCGCGTCCGGTCGAGCCGGGCGAGCACCCGGCGGTCGTCGCGACGTCGCCCCACCCGCGGAAAGAGGCGCTCGACGCTGTGGCGATGGGTGTCGCGATCGAGGTCGGTCATCGCGTCGATGGCGATCACGACGTGGAAGCCGGCCACCTGGGCCGAGCGTGCGGCGTAGTCGACGCCCAGCCTCGCTGCCACCCCTATAACCACCCCCACGAGGGCGGGTTCGGGTCGAGGGTGTTGAGCGGCACGGGTCCTGATATCCGGGTGGGCGTACTGGGGCAGGGGCCGTTCGGGTCTGATTGTGCCCT
>JAOPXW010000058.1 GCA_025964935.1 Friedmanniella sp.
CCGCCACCACCAGCCCTACAACGAGACCACCGCCTGGGCCAGTCAAACCGCTCTACCTATCGCCGCTTGACAACTTAGGAGCGTGGGATGTCTAGGTCGACCTAGGTTTCGCAGCCCCGGGCCCGCACGCTCGAGGGTGCAGTCACGCCACTCTCGGCCTCAGGCTGAGGTCGACCCGGCGACGTGGAGGAGCCCACAAGGCAGGCAGAACTCAACCCTCACCCCAGGGTTGATCCCGCCCCGACCGGCTCAGGCGTACGGGTCGGTGATCTCGCGAAGCCGGCCCATGGTCTGGGTGAGCGTCGCCATGGCCGGCTCACCGAGGTGCCGGGTCCACTCGGCCGTCACCTCGTCCTCCACCTCGCGGGCCCTCTCCTGGACCAGCCGCCCGCGCGGAAGCATCCGGACGAGTCGGGCCCGGGCGTCGGAGGGGTCGGGGACCCGTTCGACGTAGCCGCCGCGGACCAGCTGGTCGACCAGGAATCCTGCGGTCTGCTTGGTGACCTGGGCACTGTCGGCCAGCTCGGTCAGCCGGGTGCCGTCCGGACCGATCCGGGCGAACACCCGGCCCTGGGCCGCGGTGATCTCGTAGCCGGACTCTCGCAGCCGGGCCAGCACCCGCTGCTCGATGCTGCGATGCGACACGAACATCAGGACGCCGACGTGGGGCTGGGACAGCCGGGGCCCACCTTCCGGGTCCTGAGGTCTTGACATTTAGTCAGTCTACTGGACTAAAGTGAGGTTCTGGGCGTGTACTCGCGGGGGGCGTGATGGACCGGGATCGCTGCTGGCAGCTCATCGACGGGGCACGGATCCGGTGTGCCGACGAGCTGGAGACCCTGACCGAGGCGGAGTGGACGACCCCGTCCTGGTGTGCGGGCTGGACGGTCCGCGACGTCGGGGCCCACCTCAGTCTGGCTGGCCGGACCCCGGTCTTTGAGGTGCTGCGCACGATGGTGGAGTCGCGGGGCCGCTTCGACGCGATGATCGACACCGCCACCCGTCGGCGGGCCGAGCGCCGATCGAACGGCCAGATCATGGCCGATCTCCGCGGTCTGGTCGGTTCGCGCCGGCTGGCCCCCTTCACCGTCACCCGCGATGCGCTGCTCGACCTCCTCGTGCACACCCAGGACGCTTTCCGGCCGCTGGGCCGTCGGGTGCCGGCAGACGTTGACGGCGCGCTCGTCGCGCTCACCTGGGCGTGGCAGCGCCGCTTCCCGTTCTTCCCCGCCCGACGGCTGGGCGGCCTGACCCTGGTGGCCACCGACCAGGACTACCGCCGCGGCCAAGGACCCGAGCTCCGGGGCCCTGTGCTCTCGCTCCTGCTCCTCTCCACCGGCCGGGCGGCGGCCCTGGCCGATCTGGAGGGCCCGGGGGCCGCGCTGCTGGCCGCCCGGGCCACCCCGCCCGCCGCCTCACTCCGATGAGCGGCACTCGGCTCGCCGGCCGAACGATCCCGACCGGGACCCCGCTGTGCACACCACCCGCCCTCAAGAAAGGGGAAGACCCATGACGTACGCCATGACGCTGGACCTGCCTGTACCCGTGGAGAACTACGACCGGATGCACGCCGAGCTCAGCCGACTGGTCGGCAGCGACCCGGAGGGTCTGCTGTCCACATCGGCCGAGCCACGGCCACCGGCTTCCAGGTGATCGAGGTCTGGGAGTCCCAGGAGCAGCTCGACCACTACAACCGCACGGTCGTCTGGCCGCTGTCGGAGCGCCTGTTCGGCGGCGGGGAGATGCCGACGCCGACGGTCGAGGAGTTCGACGTCCGCGGCCTCGTCGTCCCCACCGGCGGCGTGTTCGTCTGACCGGACGGGCGGGCGGCGGACGGCCTCGGACGCCCGCCCACGGGGCAGACTGGGCTCATGCAGACCGAGCCCGGTGAGCGTGGCCACCTCCGGGTCTTCCTGGGCGCCGCGCCGGGGGCCGGCACCACCTGCGCGATGCTGGCCGAGGGTCACCGGGCCGCGGCGCGGGGCACTGACGTGGTCGTCGCGCTGGTACAGACCCACGGCCGCCCCGCTACCGAGGCGGCGCTGGACTCGCTGGAGGTCCTGCGGACCGCGCGCAGCGCTGCCGGCGACCCGGCTACCGCGGAGCTGGACGTGGCGGCGGTGCTGGCCCGCGGGCCTCAGCTCGCCCTGGTCGACGAGCTGGGGCACCGCCGGGCCGGAGGGGAGCCGGACGACGGCCGTACGGTGGCCCGCTGGCAGGAGGTGGAACGGCTGCTGGGGGCCGGGATCGACGTCGTCAGCACCCTCGACGTGCAGCAGCTGGAGTCGCTGGTCGACGTGGTCGAGTCCGTCACCGGCACCCGTCCCCCGACCACGGTGCCCGACGCCCTGGTGCGCGCCGCGGAGGTCGAGCTCGTCGACATCAGCCCCCCGGCCCTCCGCCGACGGCTCGCCCAGGGCGACCTCGCCGGCGCCGACCGGCCGGACGTCGAGCAGTCCAGGTTCTACCGCGAGGGCAACCTGGCCGCGCTCCGCGAGCTGTCCCTGCTCTGGCTCGCGGAGCGGGTGGACGAGGACCTCGAGCGCTACCGCAGCACGCACGGCATCGAGGAGACCTGGGCCACCCGGGAACGCGTCGTGGTCGGGGTCTCCGGGGCGCCGGAGTCCGCCGCCCTGATGCGACGGGCCGCCCGGATCGCCTCGCGGGCGGCGGGCAGCGAGTGGCTCGCGGTCTACGTGACGCCTCGCCACGACCAGGGGCCGATGACCCCACAGTCGCTGGAGCGGCTGGCGGCCCGGGCCGAGGAGCTCGGCGGGTCGTTCCGGTCTGTGGTCGCCGCCGACGTCGCCGAGGGCCTCCTCGATTTCGCCCGCGGGGTGAACGCCACCCAGGTCCTGATCGGAGCGAGCCGGCGGAGCCGGCTGTCGGCCCTGCTGCGGCCCGGGACGGGCGAGATCGTGGTCGCCGAGTGCGGCGAGATCGACGTGCACGTGGTCAGCCACGACTACGCCCACCGCGGCCAGGGGGCCCGCCGCCGCCGGGCCACGGTCGGGCGGACCCGGCGGCGCTGGGGCTATCTGCTGGCCGTGGGCGGGACGGCCGCCCTCGCCGCGGCCCTGGAGCTGACCGCCGACCTGCACGGGCTCCCCACCGAGTCGCTGCTGATGCTGACCATGGTCGTGGCCACGGCTCTGGTCGGCGGCCTGCTGCCCGCCGTGGTCGCCGCCCTGCTGGGTGGCCTCGGCCTGAACTTCCTCTTCGTCGCGCCCACCCGGACCCTCACCGTCGCCGACCCCGAGAACGCGCTGGCCCTGGTGGTCTTCCTGGTGGTGGGGACCGCCGTGGCGACGGTCGTCGACCGGGCCGCCCGTCGGAGCGAGCAGGCCGTCCGGGCCCGAGCGGAGGCCAACGCCCTGGCCGTCCTGGCCCAGAACCTGGTCGGGGCCGGGGACAGCCAGACCCAGCTCCTCGCTCGGGCGGCCGAGATGTTCGGCATGACCGGGGCCGCGGTGCTGGAGACGGGGCCGGACGGAGCGTTCGGCGTGGCGGAGGCGTACGGGGACGCGCCCGACAGCCCGGCCCGGTCCGACGCGACGGCGGAGGTGGCCCCCGGCGTGGTGCTGGCGCTGCGCGGCCACACCCTGCGCGCCGCGGACCGGAGCCTGCTGACCGCGTACGCCGCCCACGTCGCCGTCCTGCGGGAACGTCGACGGGCGGTGGCCGAGGCGGCGCACGCCGCCGAGCTGGCCGAGGCGAACCGGACCCGGACGGCCCTGCTGGCCGCGGTCTCCCACGACCTGCGCAGTCCCCTGGCCGTCACCAAGGCCGCCGTCAGCAGCCTGCGCGGGACCGAGGTCGTGTGGTCGTCGGAGGACCGGGCCGAGCTGCTCGCCGTGATCGAGGACGCCACCGACCAGCTGGTCGGGCTGGTCGCCAACCTGCTGGACATGAGCCGGCTGCAGACCGGGGCGGTGAACCCGCTGACCACCAGCGTCGACCTCGACGCGGCAGTGACCGGGGCGCTGGGCCCGCTGCCCGGGGCGGAGGAGGTTGAGGTCCGGCTGGGACCCGACCTCCCGTACGCCGACGTCGACCCCGGCCTGCTGGAGCGGGTCGTGGCCAACGTGGTGGAGAACGCCCTGCGCCACACCCCCGCCGGCACCCGCGTGCAGATCACCGGCGCGACCTGGACCGACGAGCAGCGCCGCGACCGGGTGTCGGTCCGGGTGGCCGACCACGGGCCGGGGGTCCCGGCGTCGGCCCGGGACGCCCTGTTCGCCCCGTTCCAGCAGCTCGGCGACGTGCCCCAGGGGGACGGGCTGGGTCTGGGGCTGGCCGTGGCCCGGGGGCTGACCGAGGCCATGCACGGCACCCTGACCGCCGAGGACACCCCCGGCGGCGGCCTGACCATGGCGATCACCCTGCCGGCCACCGCCGGTGACCCCCGGTGACCGCGGTGCTGGTCGTCGACGACGACCCGGGCCTCCTGCGCACCCTGACCCTCAACCTGCGGGCCCGGGGCTACGAGGTCCAGACCGCCCCGGACGGTCGGACGGCGCTGGCGATGGTGCAGGCGCATCCGCCCGACCTGGTGCTGCTGGACCTCGGCCTGCCCGACGTCGACGGGATCGCCGTCCTGACCCGGCTGCGGTCCTTCAGCCCGGTGCCGGTCGTCGTGCTGTCGGCCCGGCACGACTCGAACGCCAAGGTGCGCGCGCTGGACCTCGGGGCCGACGACTACATGACCAAGCCGTTCGGGATGGAGGAGCTGCTGGCGCGGCTGCGGACCGCGCTCCGCCACCGGGCGGGCGCCGTCCCGCCCACGCCCGCCGTCCTCACCACCGAGCACCTGGAGCTGGACCTCGGTCGCCGGGTGGCCCGGCGCGACGGGGAGCCGGTGCACCTGACCCCGACCGAGTGGCGGCTGCTGGAGGTGCTCACCCGCGACCCCGGCAGCCTCGTGCGGCAGACCGACCTGCTGCGGGAGGTGTGGGGACCCTCCTACCAGCGCGAGACCCACTACCTCCGGGTCTACCTGGCCCAGCTGCGGCGCAAGCTCGAGGTGGAGCCCGGCCGGCCCCGGCACTTCGTCACCGAGGCGGGCGCGGGCTACAGGTTCCTGCCCTGACCGAGGACGGTGGGCCGGATTCGTGGTGTTCACCGGGTCGTTCCCACGGGGTGCCGGACCTGTGGCCGTGACCGACTTGGTCATTCGGCTGGACTGAGGGTGTGTTCCTCGGCTGCTCGTTCGGGATGGTCTCGGCGCCGCTGGTCGGACGGCAGGACGAGGCGGCCCGGCTGATGGACGGATTGAAGCCGGTGGCCGACGACGTGGGCGTCCTGGCGGAGGTGCTGGAGCCCGCGGCCGAAGCCTTCGTCGGCAACCTTCCCCAGGCGCTGAGCCACCTGGCCCTGGTCAACGCGGCCATCACCATCAGCACCGACGAGCGCTGAGCCCACACCGGGACGGCCGGCTCCTCGGGCAGAATGGCCGGATGATCTTCATCGTCGTCAAGTTCAACGTGCGCCCCGAGCACAGCGGTCACTGGCTGGACCGGGTGGGCCCGTTCACCAAGGCCACCCGGGCCGAGCCCGGCAACCTGTGGTTCGAGTGGTCGGTGAGCGTGGAGGACCCCCACGACTTCGTCCTCGTGGAGGCGTTCTCCGACGGCTCGGCCGAGGCACACGTGGGCTCGGCCCACTTCTCCGAGGCCATGGACACGATGCGGCCCATGCTGACCCGGACGCCCGAGATCATCAGTACGACCGTTCCCGGCACCGGATGGTCGACGATGGGCGAGCTCACCATCTGAGGTCCGGCCCGCGCCCCGAGGGCGCGGGCCTCAGATCCGGGCCACGCCGCGCTCTCCGAGGTAGCCGCGCCAGCGCAGGGCGCCAGCGGTGTGCCGTGCGGTGAAGACGACCTCGGAGCCGACCAGGCTGAAGTGGTCGGCGCCCAGGGCGTCACAGGAGTCGAGCAGGTTGTCTGGGCGCAGCCAGACGTCGAGGGCCAGAGTGTGGAGCACCAACGCGTCAGAGCACGTCGGCGCGACCTGTGGAACCAGATCGCTGGACAAGACGTTCCTCAAGTCACCCCGAGCGGGTGGTTCGGTCCCCCGGACCGACTTGCGGCGCAACACTGCTGTCCACACCATACGGCCTCCGTCGGGGCCGGCGACAGCCGTACCTGAATTCTTTCGGACGGCGTGCAGATTTGTGGGCCGGACCCGGACCAGACCCTCCCGGCGGTCCGCCGTCCCCGGCTCCGGCCGCCCGCGCCCTAGGCTGAGACGGTGAGCGAGCCCGAGGAGCAGGACGCGGTCGCGACGGCCGCCACCTCCGTCCCCCCGAGCGGACGGTTCTCCGGCAAGGGATGGCGGCTGCTGGCCGGCACCCTGGCCGGCTGCATGCGCTACCGCGTCACGGGCCTCGCCGCCGAGGCGGCGTTCTTCACGATCCTGTCGCTCCCCCCGCTGATCTTCGGCCTGGCCGGGGCCATCGGCTTCGTCGCGGCCCGACTCAACGTCGCCACCATCGCCGGCTTCCAGCAGCAGATCCTCACCCTGGCCTCGCGGGTCCTGACCGCCGACGCGGTCGCCAACGTGCTGCAACCGACGCTGAACGACGTGCTCTCGGGGGGCCGGTTCGAGATCATCTCGATCGGCTTCGTCCTTGCCCTGTGGTCCGGCTCGCGCGCCCTGAACGTCTTCGTCGACACCATCACGATCATGTACGGGCTGGCCGGCCGGCGTGGGATCGTCGCCACCCGGGCGCTGTCCTTCGGCCTCTACCTCATCTTTCTGCTGCTCAGCGTCATCCTGCTGCCGCTGGTCCTGGCCGGACCCGGCTTCGTCGACCGGCTGCTGCCGGCCCGCCTGAGCCTGTTCGGCGCCCTCTACTGGCCGGTGGTCCTGCTGGGCTCGGCGGTGTTCCTGGCCACGCTGTACCGGCTGTCGGTCCCCGTCCGGAGCCGCCTGCGGGCCGAGCTCCCCGGCGCCCTGGTCGCCCTGGCCATGTGGGTCGGGGGCAGCGTGCTGCTCCGGCTGGTCCTGAACGCCTCGGCCGGCTCGACCACCGTGTACGGGCCGCTGGCCGCTCCGATCGCGGTCCTGATCTGGCTCTACCTCATCTCCATCGCCGTGCTGATCGGGGCGGCGTTCAACGCCTCGGTCGACGCGGTCTGGCCGGGCCTGGCCGCGATCGACCCCGAGGACCGGAAGGCGCCGACCCGCGTCCAGGTCGCGTCCGGCCGGGTGCTGGCCCGGCTCCCCTGGGTCCGCCGCCGGCGGCGGCTGGCCGCGGGCAAGGAGTCCGGGTCGCGCTGAGGTTCCCCCGCCTGGAGTCTCACCATCCGGACAGGATTCTCAACAGTTGAGAATCCAACTTGATTGTGCCCACGTCGCAGACGAGTCTGTTGGGGTGCGGAACACCTCGGGACCAGACCTCGGCCGGCGTGAGCCTGCCCGGGACCGGTGCCGGGCTCACCTGGCCTTCCTCCAGCCGGGTCGACCGGGCTCGATCCTGCGTCCGGGTCGCACGACACGTCGCTTCCTCGACCTCGGTCGGACGAAGTCGATGATGTGTCGTCACTGCGCCTGCTGACCACAGCGGGTGACGTACGCCGGGGCCGGCCGACCGCCCCCCGGACGCGTCTGCCGTGTTCGCCGACCGAGCCCCCATCGAAGAAGAAACCTGGATGACCACCGATACTCCTGCGCAGACCACCCGCCCCGCCCGCGCCGCCGCCAAGCCGCGCCGCACCCGGGGTGAGGGCCAATGGGCCCTGGGCTACCGCGAGCCGCTGAACCCCAACGAGCAGTCCAAGAAGGATGACAACCCGTTGAACGTGCGGGCGCGGATCGAGAACATCTACGCGCACCGCGGCTTCGCCTCGATCGACCCGGGTGACCTCCGCGGACGCTTCCGCTGGTTCGGCCTGTACACCCAGCGCAAGCCGGGCATCGACGGCGGTCGGACCGCCACGATGGAGCCGCACGACCTCGACGACGAGTACTTCATGCTTCGGATCCGGATCGACGGCGGCGCGCTGACCACCGAGCAGCTGCGCGTCATCGCCCAGATCTCGATCGACTTCGGCCGTGACACCGCCGACGTGACCGACCGTCAGAACGTCCAGCTGCACTGGATCCGGATCGAGGACGTGCCCGAGATCTGGCGCCGGCTCGAGGCCGTCGGCCTCAG
>JAOPXW010000124.1 GCA_025964935.1 Friedmanniella sp.
CGGCTTGGGCGCCTTCGCCGGCTCGGCCGGGCGGGGTGAGCGGGAGCTGTTGGGCGTCCGGCCGCGGACGATCCCGATGAACTCCTCGATCATCTCGTGCGGGTTCTCCTGCAGCCAGGCCAGCGCCACCCGCGTCGTCGGGGCGTCGGAGACGGGCCGGTGGACCAGGTCGCGGCGGCTGTGGGACCGCGCGACCGACTGCGGCACGAGCAGCACCCCGGCCCCGCCGGCCACCAGGTCGAACGAGTCCACCCCCTCGAGGTCCTCCAGCAGGTCCTCCTCGCTCAGGTCCGCGAGGGTCACCTCGTCGAAGAGCGACACCGGGTGGTCCTTGGGCACCACGACCACCGGCACCTCCTCGTAGAGGGGGATGACGTGCAGTCGAGGGTCCGCCGCCGGCAGCCGGACGAAGCACATGTCGACCCGCTCCTGGGTCAGGGCGGCCAGCTGGTCGGAGACGGGGAGCTCGATCACGTCCAGGCCCAGCCGCGGGAACCGGTCGGCCCAGATCCGGCGCCACTTGGCCAGGGTCACCCCCGGGACGAAGCCCACCGTCAGCACCGGAACGGCCCGGTCGGCGGGCTCGGCGGCGGCGGGGGTGGAGGTCACCTGGTCAGGGTAGTCGGGGCGTACGGCCTCGCGGGTGACCCGGACGGCCCGCGGCGGCGACCCGCCGCGCGGGGGGCGTGACGCCGTACGCTGGGCCGGTGAGCCAGACCATGAAGCCCCTGACCGCTGCCCAGAAGCTCGGCATCCACCTGCCCGCGGCGCCGGAGGAGTTCCAGCGGTCCACCCTGACCCGGGACGAGGTCGAGGAGCTCCGCACCAACCCGCCGGAGTGGCTGGCCGAGCTGCGACGTACAGGCCCCTTCCCCCGGGACGTGGTCGCCCAGAAGCTCGGCATCTCCAGGTCCGGCCTGGGCCGTGCCGGGGTCGAGGACGCCATGACCTCCGAGCAGATCGGCGCGCTGTTGGCCGACCCGCCCGCGTGGCTGGTCGCCGAGCGCAAGACCTACGCCGACGTGGTGGCCGAGAAGGAGCGGGTCAAGCAGCTGCGTCAGGGCTGACGCAAGCGCGCCCCGGCCGAGAGCGCCCCGCCCAGCGCCCCGCCCAGCGGCCCGGCCCGGCCGGGTCAGCGGCGCGGCCGGTCAGTAGTCGGTCAGGTGCCGGTGAGGTGGTCGAAGTCCCCGCGCACCCAGCCGACGTAGCGGTCGGCCGAGCGCCGTAACCAGGTGCGCGCGTCGGCGCGTACCCGCCCCGCGAAGTTGTCGTAGAGACGCTCGAAGCTGAGGCGCACCAGTCGGTCGGCGAGGGTCTCGACGACTGCGGCCGACAGCGGCAGCTTGTTGGGGTAGCTGCGCAGGAAGCTCACCCAGTGCTCGTCGGGCGTGCAGGCCACCGTGTCCCCGCTCAGCAGCACCCCCGCGCCGTCCGCCCCGGTGAAGCGGGCCACCGCGCTGCCGGCGAAGTGGCCACCGATCCGGTGCAGCTCCACCCCGGGCAGCACCTCGGCGGCATCGGTCCACCACCGCAGGGCCGCATCGTCGCGCAGCAGCCACTCCCGGTCCGCCTCCGGCACCCAGACCGGGGCGCCGTCGAACCGGCGCGACCACTCGACCTGGACGCCGTACATGTGCGGATGGCTGGCCGCGACCGCCGCGACCCCGCCCAGGGCGCGGACGGCGTCCACGACGGCGTCGTCGAGATACCCCGGCGGGTCCCACAGCAGGTTGCCGGCCGGGGTCTGCAGAAGCAGGGCGCGTTGCCCGATCCCCACGGTCGGCCTGATCTCCAGCCCCCACAGGCCCGGCTCGACGTCGGCCAGGGATGCGGTGTGGCCCTCGGCCTGCAGGTCGGGCAGCGTGGTCCATCGCTGCCCGGTCGGAGGCACGTACTGGCGTTCGTCAGAGCAGATCGGGCAGGACGGCGGCGGGTCGGTCCCGGCACCCTGCTCGACCGCGCACGTCCGACAGATCCAGGTGGTCACGACCCCTCCCTCCGGGCCCGTCGCGGGGCCGACGAGGTCAGTCTGGGCCGCGCAGCCGGTCCGGGGAAGGGGCACCGACCCCGTAGCCTGGTCCCGGCGGCCGGAGGGGCCGCCGACCCCGTCCTGAGAGCAGTGCACCACACCCATGCCCAGCCCCGCGGCCGCGACCGCCACCCCCGCCGTCACCGCCGCCGTCCGTGGCACCTACTTCGCGTTCATCGCGAGCGGTCTGGGGTTCGCCTCCTGGGCCTCGCGCATCCCCCAGGTCCGCGACCGGCTGGAGCTCAGCCCCGCCGAGCTCGGGCTGGTGCTGCTGGCGCTGGCGGCCGGGTCGCTGATCGCCCTCCCCCTGTCGGGGCCGATCGTCAGCCGGTACGGCTCCCGGCGCACCGTGGCCACCATGTCGGCGGTGCTCGCGGCCGCCCTGGTGGTGATCGGCGTCGGGTTCCAGTTCGGGATCGTCCCCCTGGTCGCCGGGCTGTTCGCCTTCGGCTTCGCCCAGGGCGCCTGGGACGTGGCCATGAACGTCCAGGGTGCCGTCGCCGAGCGGCTGCTGGGCCGGGCCATCATGCCCCGCTTCCACGCCGGCTTCAGTGTCGGCACGGTGGCGGGCGCCCTGCTCGGGGCCGTGATGGTGGCCACCCACGTCTCGGTGACCATCCACCTCATCGGCATCGCGGTGCTGGTCGCCGCGCTGGTCCCCTTCGGCGTCCGCGGGTTCGCCCCGGACTCCGAGGAGCACGCCGCCGACCCCGCTGCGGGCGGAGCCGGCAGCGCCCGCCGCTCCCTGGACGCCTGGCGCGAGCCCCGCACCCTGCTGATCGGGCTGTTCGTGCTGGCCTTCGCCTTCGCCGAGGGCACCGGGAACGACTGGACCAGCGTGGCCCTGATCGACGGCTACGGCACCGCCCCGGCGGTGGGCACCCTCGGGTTCGCGACCTTCCTGGCCGCGATGACCCTGGGCCGCTGGTTCGGGCCCGACCTGCTGGACCGCTACGGCCGGGTCCGGGTCAGCCGCGTGCTGGCCGTGGTCAGCCTGGCGGGGCTGCTGCTGTTCGTGTTCGGGCACTACACCCCGCTGGCCTTCGTCGGCGGCGCACTGTGGGGCGCAGGGCTCTCGCTCGGCTTCCCCGTCGGAATGAGCGCCGGGGCCGACGAGCCCAGCATGGCCGCCGCCCGGGTCAGCGTGATCGCCTCCATCGGCTACTGCGCGTTCCTGGCCGGCCCGCCCCTGATCGGGTTCCTGGGGCAGCACTCGACGGTGCTGCGCGCGCTCACCGCCGTCGCGGTGCTGCTGGCCATCTCCATCATGATCGCCGGCTCCGTCCGGCCCCTCACCCCGGCCGAGCCCGAGGTCGAGCCCCTCCGGCGCTGACTCCCGAACCGGGACTACCGTGCCCCTATGACGCGCCCGCAGATCGTGGTCGTCGGGGCGGGCGCCGCCGGGCTCGGGGCCGCCGCCCGGCTGGGTCAGGCCGGGATCGCGACCCGGGTGCTGGACCGGGCCGACACGCTCGGCTCGGCGTGGCGGACCCGCTACGACAGCTTCCGGCTGCACACCGTCCGCTGGCTCTCCGGGCTGCCCGGACTGCCCATCCCCCGCGGGTACGGGGACTGGGTCGCCCGGGACGACTTCGTGCGCTACCTCGAGGACTACGCGGATCGGTTCCGGCTCCACCCCGAGCTGGGGGTCGAGCTGCAGGGTCTCCGCCGGCACGGCACCGGCTGGCGGGTGCAGACCTCCACCGGCGAGCTGGTGGCCACCCACGTGGTGCTGGCCACCGGGGCGTGCACCGTGCCGCTGGTCCCGGACTGGGCGGGCCGCGAGGGCTTCGGCCCCCCGCTCCTCCACTCCAGCACCTACCGGCGGCCGGAGCCGTACGCGGGGCAGCGGGTGCTGGTCGTCGGCTCGGGGAACTCCGCGACCGAGATCGCCACCGACCTGGCCGGAAGCGGGGTGGCGGTCGACCTCGCCGTACGGACACCGCCGGCGATCCTGCGTCGCGACCTGCACGGCATCCCCACCCAGCCGCTCGGGATCGCGCTGCGCTACGCCCCCGCGGCGGTGGTCAACCCGCTGGCGGCGGTCACCCGACGCCTGACCGTGCCGGACCTGACCGAGCTGGGCCTGCCCGCACCGGCCCAGCCGTACTCGCAGTTCCGGCGGACGAGCACTGTTCCGGTCCTGGACCACGGCTTCGTGGCGGCCGTGCAGGCGGGCTCGGTGCGGGTGCGGGCCGGGGTGGCCGCCCTGGACGGCGACGAGGTCGTGCACGACGACGGCTCCCGCACCCGCCCGGACGCCGTGATCGCGGCCACCGGCTACCGGCCCGGACTCGAGCCGTTGCTGGGGTCCCTGGGTCTGCTGGACCGGGCCGGACTGCCCACGTTCGGCTCCCGCGGGGGGCGCGGGCCCGCCGCTGGACTGTTCGGGGTCGGCATCTCGATCACCCTCTCGGGCCTGCTCCGCGAAATCGGCCTTGACTCCCGCCACCTCCTACGCGCCCTGCTGCAGCAACCTAGGTAAACCTAGGTTTCTGGTGCTGAACCCAGGTTTCAACGTGGGTCAGGTGCCGGGAACTTGGGTAGACCTAGATTTCTGGTGCGGAACCCAGGTTGCAACCTGGGTCAGGTGCCGGGAACTTAGGTCTACCCAGGTTTCGGCGACTGAACCCAGGTTGCAACCTGGGTCGAGCACTCGGAA
>JAOPXW010000125.1 GCA_025964935.1 Friedmanniella sp.
TGCCGGTGATCGAGGCCAGGGTGGCGGCGTAGGCCCGCGCGGCAGTCTGGTCGGTGGCGATGACCAGCCCGGCAGCGTCCGGTACGTGGCTGCGTACCTCGGTCAGCCGGGTGTCGGCCGCCTGGAGCACCGCCGGGATCCAGGATCCCTGCGGGTCCAGCGCGGTCCGCAGCGCCTGGCTGGCCAGGTCCTTGGTCATCGGGCCCCCGAGCCGCGCCGCCACCTCGTCACCCGCGCTGGTCCGCCAGTGCATCTCACCGGAGTAGGCCATGAACAGCACCGGCCGCACGATGCCGTCGCTCAGGGCCTCGCCGTAGCCGTACGCGTAGTCGGCCTGGGAGCGCAGGGCCCCGGCGCCGTCGGGCTCGTAGCGCACGAACGGGATCGGGTTCGCGTCGGACCGGAAGGGTGTCCCGGTCAGCATCAGTCGGCGGGTCGCGGGCTCGAAGGCCTCCCGAACCGCCTCGCCCCAGCTCATCGCGTCGCCGGCGTGGTGGATCTCGTCCAGGATGACCAGGGTCTTGAAGCCCTCGGTCCGGATCCGCAGGGCCAGCGGGTTCATGGCCACGCCCGCGTAGGTCAGCGCGACCCCGACGAAGTCCCGGCTGGTCCGGCCCTGCCGGACCCCGAAGCTCGGGTCGATGGCGATGTTGATCTTGTGGGCGGCCTCGGCCCACTGGGTCTTGAGGTGTTCGGTCGGCGCGACGATGATGATGCGGTCGATCTGGCGGCGGGCCAGCAGGTTGGCGGCCAGGGTCAGGGCGAAGGAGGTCTTGCCGGCCCCCGGGGTGGCCACGGTCAAGAAGTCGCGCGGGTTGTCGGCGAAGTACTGCCGCAGGGCCGCCTCCTGCCAGGCGCGGAGCTGCTTCGCGGTGCCCCACGCGGCCCGGTCCGGGAACGCCGGCGGCAGTCCGGTCGGACTGATCTCGGGGGCGGACACCGGTCGAGTTTAGACGCCGGGCCGCCCTCGGGCCGCATCGGCGAGCGTGGCGTGTCCGGCGTCCGGCGTCCTCAGTGGACGGCGAACTCGTTGCGGACCGCCCCGATCCGCAGGGACGCGACCGCACCCAGCGCCGCGACCACGCTCATCGCCACCAGGACGGTGCCGAAGGTCAGACCGAGGTCCCCCGTGGGGTGCAGGGCGGCGAAGATCGTGCCGGTGGCCCCGAGGAAGAGACCCGAGCCCAAGGAGTCGGACAGGTTGAGCGAGGCGGCGTTGCGGCCCTGCTCGGCCGCGACCGACAACGTCATGACCGAGAGCGCGGTGCTGGAGGTGGCCAGGCCCATGCCCAGCCCGGCGAACACCCAGCTGACCGCCACGAAGGGGTACGGGATGGCCGGGACGAAGCCGACCACCGCGGCCCCGCCGAGGCCCAGGGCCAGGGACAGGCAGCCGAAGGTGATCAGCCGGTCCCGGCGGATCCGCAGCCACGGGCGGGACTGCAGCCAGGACCCCGACGTCCAGCCCAGGGCCCCGGCGGTGAGCACGGCGCCGGCCAGGACGAGCGGGACGTGCCGCTGCTCGACCAGCATCAGCGGGACGAAGGCCTCGCTGCCCACGAAAGCCCCGGCGAGCAGCCCCCGGGTGACGATCACCGGCGACAGGCCGCGGCGGAAGCGGACGAAGCCGGGGGGCATCAGCGCGGGCAGGCCGACGGCCAGGGCCGCCACACCGCCGACGGCCAGCGCCAGCGCTTCGAGATCCAGCCGCTGGCCGGCGAGCTGGAGGGCGGCCGCGGCCAGGGCCACCAGCGCCCCGGCCCACAGTGACGCCGGCTTGAGCGCGTCCGGCTGCGGGTCGACCTGCTCGTGCTGGCGGATCATCCGCAGCATCGTGGGCAGCACGAGCAGGGCCCCGAACACGGTCAGCGGGATGACCGCGAAGAACACCCAGTGCCAGCTCAGGTGCTCGGTCAGCCAGGCCGACACCGGCGGTCCGACGAAGGAGGGCACCACCCACGCCGTGGAGAGGTAGGTGAACATCCGCGGCCGCTGGGTGGGGCTGAAGGCCTGGGCCACGCAGACGAAGACGGCGGTGTTCAGCACCCCGCTGCCCAGGCCCTGGACGAACCGCCCGCCGACCAGCTGCAGCATCGTCTCGGCGGTCCCGGAGATGACCAGGCCGACCGCGAACACGCCCAGCCCGATCAGCAGGGGGCGGGCCGGTCCGATCCGGTCGCAGAGCCGACCGGCCACCACCGTGGCGAAGAGCATGCCGATGGCGAACAGGGAGAAGGCCCAGGCGTACGAGTTCAGGCCGCCGACCGCCCGCACCGCGACCGGCATGGCCGTCGCGACCGCGATGGTCTCGAAGGCGATGGCCACCACGTTGACGCAGAGCCCGATGGCCAGCCGACGCTGCGACACCGGGCGGTCGGCCGGGGCCAGCGGGGCCGGGGGGGATGACGTACGGGGCTCACTCACCGGCCTAGTCCATCACCCCCGACCGAACCGGACCCAAACGAGCCGCCGCCGGCCGAGGTGTCGGTGGCCCCGGGGTGGGACGCCGACGGCGACCGGGTGGGGGTCTCAGGGCCTGTCCGCCGAACGCCCCGGTGTCTACACTGGCCGGGTGAGCGAGCAGCAGCTGAGTCCCGGTGCCCAGACGATCGTGGACGAGCGCGTCCAGGAGCGGGAGGATCTCCGTCTGGAGGAGGGTGACCACGAGCGCTTCTCGCACTACGTCCCCAAGGAGAAGCTCACCGAGGCCATGGTGATGGGCACCCCGGTGGTCGCCCTGTGCGGCAAGGTGTGGGTCCCGAGCCGGGACCCCGAGCGCTTCCCGGTCTGCCCCGAGTGCGAGGAGATCTGGGCCCAGATGTCCGGCGACGACGACGAGGACTGAGCCCCACCCCGGTCCGTCGCCGTGTCGTCGCCGACCCGGCCCCGGGGCCGAGGTCTAGGCTGCGGCCATGGAAGCCGACGGTCCCGGTCCCCGCACGCTGGTGCTGGTCCGGCACGCCAAGTCCTCCTGGGACCTCGACGTCGACGACCACCAGCGACCGCTCTCCAGCCGGGGTCGCCGGGACGCCCAGGCCATCGGCACCTTCCTGGGTGAGCACGACCTGCACCCCGATCTCGTGCTCTGCTCCACCGCCGTCCGGACCCGCGAGACCTGGACCCGGGCCGCCGCCGACCGGCTGGCCGACGTGACCGTACGCCTGGAGCCGACCATCTACCGGGCCTGGGTCCCCGAGCTGGTCGGGCTGCTCCGCGCACTGCCCGACTCGGTCCGGACCGCGGTCCTGGTCGGCCACGCGCCCGGGGTGCCCGACGTCGTGGAGCACCTGTGCCCCCGCACCGACGCCGAGGACTGGAACCGGCTGGAGGCCAAGTTCCCCACCAGCGGGGTCGCCCTGGTCGAGGTTCCGGGCTCCTGGGCCGAGCTGGGCAAGGGACGGGCCCGGCTGCGCCAGTTCGCGGTCCCCCGCGGCTGAGCCCGGTCGGTCACCCGCCGGACCCGGCACCCCGCGTCTCAGTCGGGCGGGGCCGCCGTCATCGGCCAGACGGGGACGGCTCCGGCCACCAGGTCGGCGACCAGGACGAGCTTGGCCACGGCCCGCTCGTCCAGGGTCCGCGGCGGGTCGGGCCGCAGTCCGCGGCTCCGGTCGAGCGCCGCCGCGGCGACCTCGAGCGGGGACCAGACCTGCGCCAGCACGCCCGGCAGCCGGTCGGCGGTCAGGTCCCGTGGCCGGCCCGTGAACCCCGGCTCGGGCCGGGGGGCGACCAGCCCGGTGACGTACGCGGTCTGCAGGGCGTCGGCCAGGAGGAGGAAGAGCCCGAACGTCTCGGCCAGGTCCTCCAGGGGGTGGGCGGCGGCGTACGCGCTGACGAAGCCGGGCGGCCGCGCGGGCGAGGGGCGGCGGTAGTGCGCCCGGAGGGCACCGCCGTAGTCGCGGGCCGTCTCGTCACCGAAGAGGGCTCGGACCTCGGCCCGTCGCGGGGTGCTGAGGCCGAGCACCTCGGCGTAGTAGTGGCCGAGCTCGTGCCGGACGTGGCCCAGCACCGTTCGCACCGGCTCGGCGAGGTCGCGCCGGACCCGTTCCCGGTGCAGGTCGTCGGTCTCGGCCAGGTCCAGGGTGATGACCCCGTTGTGGTAGCCGGTCGTCACCGGCCCCGCCCCGGAGGCGAGCAGGTCGAAGGCCAGCCCGAGGTAGCCGTCGCTGACCGGCACGGGCAGCCCGAGCTCGTCGAGCCCGACGACGGCGCGACGCTTGGCCTCCTCGGCCACCGCCCACTGCGCGAGACCCCGGTGGTCATGGTCGGCGGGGCGGGTGCGGGTCAGGCGGCAGGCGAAGCACAGTCCGGCCACCGAGCCCGCCTCGGCGACCCAGGTGCAGCCGCAGCGGTCCCGGTTCGCGCAGGGCGGGGTGTCCGGGCCGAGGGCGAGCAGCCGCCGGCGGAACCGGGAGAAGCCGAGGCGCAGCCCGCAGCCGGGGCAGGTCCCGACATCGAGGTCGAGACCGGCCCCGCACTGCTCGCAGCTGAACGCCCGCACGGCGGCCTCTGGGCCAGGACCGCGACCGGCTACGAGGCCGGTGCGGTCTCCGGCGCCGCCACGGCCTCGAGGGCCGGAGCCATGTCGACCGACACCTTCATCTTCGACTTCTTCGCCTCGGTGAAGATCACCCCGCGCACCGGGGGCACGTCGCCGTAGTCCCGGCCGAAGGCCACCGTGGCGTGGGACTCGTCGATCACCCGGCGGTTGGTCGGGTCGAGATAGAGCCAGCCGGCCTCGGGCACCCAGCAGCCGACCCAGGCGTGGCTCGCGTCGGCCCCCACGAGCCGCGGCCGGCCGGGGGGCGGCCGGGTCGCCAGGTAGCCGCTGACGTAGCGACCGCCCAGGCCGAGCGACCGCAGCCCGGAGACCATGAAGTGGGAGAAGTCCTGGCAGACGCCGGTGCGGTTCTTGAGCAGGTCGGCGACCTTCTCCCCGATCGAGGTCGAGCCCGACCTGTAGGTGAAGTCGTCGTGCACCCGCTGCATCATCTCCACCGCCGCCTCGCCGATGGCCCGGCCCGGGGTGAAGGAGACCCGGGTGTAGGCCTCGATGCCGGGCGGGACGTCGACGTAGGGCGACGGGAAGGTGAAGTCGGCCGCCTCCCAGGCGTCGGGGAGGTCCGTGCGCCGCTCCGGCCGGGCCCGCTCCCACGGCAGCGCCAGGTGCGCCGGGTCGAACTGCTGCTTGCGGACCTCGACCGTGCTGAGGGCGGTCACCACCAGCTCGGTGTGCGGGGCCACGACGTGGAAGAAGGACTTCCGGTTGCCGTACAGGTCGGCGTGGTGGTGCAGCTCGGCCGGCACCGGGTCGATGACGATCTCGTGCTCCAGGCAGTCCTGCCATTCCAGGTCGCGGGGGGTGAGGTGGAACTGCCCGAAGCTCCCGGTGACGTCGGAGTCGTAGGTGTAGGTCGTCCGGTGGACGATCCGGTAGCGGGTCACGGGGTGCCCCCGTCCGGCCCACCCGCACCCCGTTCCAGGGCACCGGCCTTCCAGAGCGGCTGCTGGGTGGGCGGCAGCTGCTGGTACTGGTCCCGGATGGCCTCCGACAGGTCGCCGAGCTGGGCGGCGACCCCGCGCAGGAAATCCTCCAGCAGGGGCCGGTCACCGTCGGTGCACGCGGTCACCTCCAGCGGGTCGGTGGTGCGCAGCTGCTCGATCAGCCCGTCCAGCAGCCGCAGCGGGCGCGCCGTCGGGGAGGTGCTGGGGATGGCTCGCAGGTCGGCCTGGACCCGCAGCAGCTGGTAGGCCACCGAGCGCGGGTTGCGGCTGTCCATCACCAGCAGCTCGACCACCGCGTCGGTCCGGGCCCAGCCGCGGTAGCGGCGACGGAAGGTGACGATGGACTCCGAGGCGGTCAGGACGGCCTCGGCGACGAGCCGGTCCACCTCGACCGAGCGCTGCCGGCACAGAGTCACCCGGAGCAGGGCCACGACCTGCAGCGCGCGCTCCAGACCCCGACCGGAGTCGAGCATGAACCAGCCCGGGTCGCGGGTCATGTTCTCGCTCACGATCCCGGCGAGGGCGAGCAGACCGGACAGCACCCGCTCGCTCGCGTCGGCGAGCTGGAGGCCCTGGTCGTGCGGGGCGGAGGTCAGGAACGCCATGGCCCGCTCGATCTCGGCCATCACCATCCAGACGTCCTCCGACAGCTGGTCGCGGACCCCCTGGGCCGCCAGGGACAGTGCGGCGATCGCCTGGGCGGCGGTCCCCGTCCGCTGCCGGTCCAGCAGCATCGACCGCAGCTCGGGCATCATCTCCCGGCCCGGGCGGGTGAAGCCCGGGTAGGTGGTGGTGACGTGGGTCAGCGCCTGCAGCAGGACCTCCAGGGCCTGCCCGTCACTGATGTCCAGGTCGGTCTCCAGGGCCACGGTCCGGGTGGCCAGCACGAGCCGCAGCACGTCCTCGGCCCGCTCGGCGTAGCGGCCGAACCAGAACAGGTCGCTGAGGACGCGGGGCACCATCGCGGCCGCGGCGGAGCCGGCGGTCAGGACGACGCGGTCCTCCTCGGGGCGCGTCGGCGGCACCTGCAGGGCCGGGATGGCTCCGCTGCTGACGATCCAGACGTCCTTGGCCAGGCCGCCGTCGGGGGAGGTGACCATCGGACCCTGACGGGGCTCGTCGCTGACCCGGGCCAGGCCACCGAGCATGGCGGTGTAGGAGCCGCCGCTGCGGACGGCGAACGAGCGCAGCACGACCGGGCGCCGGACCAGCTGGTCCCGCTCGGTGGTCGGCGCCGAGGAGAGCTGCAGCACCTCCTGGCCGACGAACCGGTGCGGGGCGGCGGCGATCCGGTCCCGGATCCGCTGCCGCTGGGCGGCGTCGAGCTCGGAGCCCAGGACGCTGCGGCCGTGGCCGCGGCTGATGGGCCGGATGACGAGCTCGTCCAGGTGGGTCTGCACGTGGCTGAGGGAGGCCGGGTCGCCGCACCACCAGGTCTGCACCGACGGCAGCCGGAGCGGGGCGCCCAGCAGGCGCTCACACAGCTCGGGCAGGAACGGCAGCAGGGCCGGGTTCTCCAGCACCCCCGAGCCGAGGTTGTTGACCACGCCGACGGTGCCCTGCCGGACGCATTCCAGCAGGCCGGTGACCCCCAGCCGCGACCCGCCGCGGAGCTCCAGGGCGTCCATCCAGCTGGAGTCGACCCGGCGCAGGATGACGTCGACCTGCTCCAGCTTGCCCAGACCCCGCGTCCACACCTTGCCGTCCCGGACCGTGAGGTCGCTGCCCTCCATCAGGGGGAAGCCGAGCAGGGAGGCGACGAAGGCCTGGTCGAACGCGGTCTCGGAGTGGGTGCCGGGGCTCAGGACGACGACCCGCGGGTCCTCGACGTGCGGCGGCGCAGCGTTGATCAGCGCGTGCCGCATGGCCTGGAAGAACGGGGTCAGCCGGTGCAGGTGGGCGTGGTGGTAGATCTCGGGCATCACCCGGGACACCACCCGGCGGTTCTGCATGGCGAAGCCGGCCCCCGAGGGTGCCTGGGTGCGGTCGGCCATCACCTTCCACTGGCCCGAGGCGTCGCGCCCCAGGTCGGCGGCCAGCAGGAAGAGCCGCTGGCTGGAGACGGCCTCGTTGCCGACCAGGACCCGCAGGTACTCGTCGTGGTCCAGGACCGCGGCCGGCGGCAGCAGTGAGCGGGACAGCAGCCGGCGGGCGCCGTACAGGTCGGAGAAGATCGCGTCCAGCAGCTCCGAACGCTGCACCACCCCGGCCTCGAGCCCGGCCCACTCCCGCTCGTCCAGGACCAGCGGCACCGGGTCGAGTCGCCACGGCATCGGCGTCGTCGTGCTGGCCGGCGGCCCGGTCTCCTCGTCGGCGATGGTGACGACGGCGTTGGGGCTGGGGGTGTAGGTGACGTTGTCGTCCTCGAGCAGCCGGGACACCTCGCGGGTGGCGTTGACCAGGTCGGTCTCGGCGAAGTCCTCGAGACCCTCGACCAGGGCCGACCAGCCCGCGCGGACCGAGCCGTCGGGGGCGGCGAACTCGTCGAACACCGGCGCGGGCTCGAACATGTCCAGCTGTCCTGCGGCCGCCAGGTACCTGCTCAGGACGGTCACGGCCTGCTCCCCCGGCGGGGCTGCCTCATGGGCGTCCCCAGCGACGTGGGAGGTGCCGGCGGAGGTCCAGGGTGAGCGGGTACTCCGTCTCGCCCGCCGCGCGCCACAGCAGCTGCGCGTCGAGGTCGTCCACGTCGATCACCCCCGTAGTGTGCCCCATCGCCTCGAAGCGACGGGCCCGACGGGCCTCGGCCTCCTTCGCGTTCACGGGGGGGTGGTCGTAGCTGCGGCCACCCGGGTGCACGACGTGGTAGGTCGCCCCACCCAGCGAGACCCGGCTGGAGCGGTCCACCACGTCGAAGTGCAGGGGCGAGTCGATCTCCAGCGTCGGGTGCAGCGAGGACCAGGGCTTCCAGGCCCGGTAGCGGACCCCGGCCACGTAGACCCCGGTGGTGCCGGTCGGGGTCAGCGGCACGGCCCGGCCGTTGCAGGTGAGCAGGTGCTGTTCGGGGACGAAGCCGCTGACCCGGACCTGCAGGCGCTCGGCGGAGGAGTCGACGTAGCGGGCGGTGCCACCGGAGGTGGACTCCTCCCCCAGGACGTGCCACGGCTCGATGGCGGTGCGCAGCTCGAGCTCGACCCCACCGGCCTGGGTGATGCCGATGCGCGGGAACCGGAACTCCAGATAGGGCGCGAACCACGTCGGGTCCACGGCGAAGCCGTGCGCCCGCAGGTCGGCCACCACGTCGGCGATGTCGGCCATCGCGAAGTGCGGCAGCAGGAACCTCTCGTGCAGCTGGGTGCCCCAGCGCACCAGTGGGGCGCTGTACGGCTCCTCGGCGAACCGGGCCACCAGGGCCCGCACCAGCAGCGCCTGGACCAGGGCCATGTCGGGGTGCGGCGGCATCTCGAAGCCGCGCAGCTCGAGCAGACCCAGCCGACCGCGGGTCGAGTCGGGGCTGTAGAGCTTGTCGATGCAGAACTCGGCCCGGTGCGTGTTGCCGGTCAGGTCGGTCAGCAGGTGCCGCAGGGCGCGGTCGACCACCCAGGGCCGGTTCTCGTGGTCGGTGGCGGCCTCGATCTCGGCGAACGAGATCTCCATCTCGTACAGGTTCTCCGGCCGGCCCTCGTCGAAGCGGGGGGCCTGGCTGGTCGGGCCGATGAACCGGCCCGAGAACAGGTAGGACAGCGAGGGGTGGTGCTGCCAGAAGGTGATCAGGCTGACCAGCAGGTCGGGCCGCTTGAGCATCGGTGACGCCGCCGGCTCCGCCCCGCCCAGGGTGATGTGGTTGCCGCCGCCGGTGCCGCTGTGGCGCCCGTCGTGGGCGAAGGTCTCGGTCCCCAGCCGCTGCTCCCGGGCCAGGCCGTACAGGGTGTGGGTGAGCTCGGAGAGCTCGGTCCAGCTCGACGTGGGGTGCACGTTGACCTCGATCACCCCGGGGTCGGGGGTGACCATCAAAACCTTGATCCGGGCGTCCGGCGGCGGGCCGTAGCCCTCCAGCACGACCTTGGTCCCCGTCCGGGCGGCCGCATCCTCGACCAGGGCGACCAGCTCGGCGAACTTCTCCAGCTTCTCCAGCGGGGGCAGGAAGAGGTACACGTACCCCTCGCGGGCCTGCACCACCAGGGCGGTCCGGGCCTTGGTCTCCTCGGGCTCCACGACACGGGCACGGGCGTCGCCGACGACCTCGTCCAAGGCCGGGCCGGTCTTGGCGTAGCTCTCCTCCCCGGCGTAGTCGGGGTCCTCCCACGACAGGGAGGTCAGCGGCAGCCGCATGCCCGCCGGCGAGTCGCCGGGGACCAGCACCAGCCGGCCGCGGCGGGTGCGCCAGTTGGGGCTCGCCCAGCCGTCGCCGAACCAGTGCGGCACCAGCGGCAGGGCCCAGGCCACCACCCGGGTCTCACCCGCGTCCAGCTCGCCGACCAGCTCCGGCCCGGCCTGGGCCGGGTCGAGACCGGGCCGCGGTCCAGCGGGCTGCCGGACCTCGGCCACCAGGGCCGCCAGCGGGTCGTCGTAGCAGGGGCGCAGCTGCGACTCCGGCAGCCCCAGCTCCTGGGTGATCGCCGCAGCCAGGGACGCCGCCCGCTGCTCGGCGTCGGCCGCCCCGTCCGCCGGGTCGTACGGGTCGGCGAACAGCGTCGGGTCCTCCCACAGCGAGCCGCCGTCGGTCCGCCAGATCAGCCCGATCTGCCAGCGCGGCAGCACCTCACCGGGGTACCACTTGCCCTGGCTGCGCTGCACCAGCCCGCCGGGTGCGAAGTGCGCGCCCAGCGTGGAGGCCAGCCGGTTGGCCAGCACCCGCTTCTCCGGCCCGTCCGCGGCCACGGTCCACTGCGGGGAGACCATGTCGTCGGTGGAGACGAAGGTGGGCTCGCCGCCCTGGGTCAGGGCGATGCCCGCCGCGGCCAGCCGGTCGTCGACCTCGGCCCCGACCCGCTGCAGCTGGTCGGTCTGCTCAGTCGTGTACGGCTTGGTCACCCGCGGGTCCTCGTGCACCCGCGAGACGGTGTTGGAGAACGCCATCACCGTCTCGGCCGGCTCGATCGCGCCGGAGATGGCCGCCGAGGACGAGGGGTGCGGGGTGGCCGCGAGCGGGATGTGGCCCTCGCCGGCGTACAGGGCCGAGGTCGGGTCGAGCCCGATCCAACCGGCGCCCGGGACGTACACCTCGGCCCAGGCGTGCAGGTCGGTGAAGTCCTCGGTGGGGCCGTTCGGGCCGTCCAGGCTCTGCTGGTCGGAGGTCAGCTGGACCAGGTAGCCCGACACGAAGCGGGCGGCCAGGCCGAAGTGCCGCAGGGCGGTGACCAGCAGCCAGGCCGAGTCGCGGCAGGAGCCGATCCGGCGCCGCAGGGTCTCGTCGGGGGTCTGCACCCCCGCCTCCATCCGCACCGAGTAGGCGATGTCGGCGTTCACCGCGCCGTTCAGCGAGCTCAGGAAGGTGATGGTCGGCACGGCCGTCCCGGTGTCCACCGGCAGCTGGGTCAGCCACGCGTCCAGCGCCGGGCCGAGGGCGGAGTCCGGGGAGTCCAGGTAGGGCTGCAGGTCGGCGGCCAGGTCAGCCGGGTAGGTGAAGGGGAAGGTCTCCGCGTAGTCCTCCATGAAGAAGTCGAACGGGTTGATCACTCCCATGTCGGCGACCAGGCCGACGGTGATGTCCAGCTCGGCCGCCGGGTTGGGGAAGACGACCCGGGCCAGGTAGTTGCCGAACGGGTCCTGCTGCCAGTTGACGAAGTGGTCCGCGGGGCTGATGGTCAGCGAGTACGCCTCGATCGGGGTCCGCGAGTGCGGTGCCGGTCTGAGCCGGATCACGTGCGGGTAGAGCTTGATCGGCCGGTCGAAGGTGTAGGTCGTGCGGTGCTCGATGGCCACCTTGATGCTCATCGGCCGACCTCGGGACTCACGGGGCAACAGAACATGAGGTTCTCCTCTGAGCTCGGCCCACCGTCGGTCCGGCCCACGGCTCCGGGGGCTCGGGTCAGCAGTGGTCGAGCCCGACGACGGGCAGCGACCGGACCAGATCAGTAGCGGTAATGGTCAGACTTGTACGGGCCGGCGACCGGGATACCGAGGTAGTCGGCCTGCTTGGGGGTCAGCTCGGTGAGCCGGACGCCGAGGGCGGCCAGGTGCAGCCGCGCCACCTCCTCGTCGAGGTGCTTGGGCAGCGTGTAGACGCCCAACGGGTACTCCTCGGGCTTGGTGTAGAGCTCGATCTGGGCCATCACCTGGTTGGTGAAGGAGTTGCTCATCACGAAGCTGGGGTGACCGGTGGCGTTGCCGAGGTTCATCAGCCGGCCCTCGCTCAGCACGATGATGCTGTGCGGGCCGTCGGGACCGTCGGCGAACTGCCACTCGTCGACCTGCGGCTTGATGTTGACCCGGGTCGCCCCGGGCAGGGCCGCGAGGCCGGCGATCTCGATCTCGTTGTCGAAGTGGCCGATGTTGGACACGATCGCCTGGTGCTTCATCCGCGCCATCTGGTCGGCGGTGATGACGTCGCGGTTGCCCGTGGCGGTCACGTAGATGTCGGCGTACGGGAGGACGTCCTCGAGCGTGGCGACCTGGTAGCCGTCCATGGCGGCCTGCAGGGCACAGATCGGGTCGACCTCGGTGACGATGACCCGCGCACCCTGGCCGCGCAGCGACTCCGCACACCCCTTGCCGACGTCGCCGTAGCCGCAGACGACCGCGACCTTGCCGCCGATCAGCACGTCGGTGGCCCGGTTCAGCCCGTCGATCAGGGAGTGCCGGACCCCGTACTTGTTGTCGAACTTGGACTTGGTGACGGAGTCGTTGACGTTGATGCCGGAGAACAGCAGGCTGCCCTGGCGGAGCATCTCGTAGAGCCGGTGCACGCCGGTGGTGGTCTCCTCGGTGACGCCGATGATCTGGCTGGCCACCTCGACCCACGAGCGGCCCTCGGCCAGCGACCTGCGGCAGAGCTCGAGGAAGATCCGGTACTCCTCGGAGTCGTCCTCGCTCGGCTCCGGCACCTCGCCGGCCTTCTCGAACTCCACCGCCTTGTGCAGCAGCATGGTGGCGTCGCCGCCGTCGTCGAGGATCATGTTGGCGAAGTCGCCCTCGGGCCAGGTCAGGATCTGCTCGGTGCACTCCCAGTACTCCTCCAGCGTCTCGCCCTTCCAGGCGAAGACGGGGACCCCCTTGGGGTCCTCCGGGGTGCCGTGCGGACCCACCACGATCGCGGCGGCCGCGTGGTCCTGGGTGGAGAAGATGTTGCAGGAGGCCCACCGCACCTCGGCCCCCAGCGCGGTCAGGGTCTCGATCAGCACCGCGGTCTGCACCGTCATGTGCAGGGAGCCCGCGATCTTGGCCCCCGACAGGGGCTTGGACTCCCCGTACTGGGCCCGCATCGCCATCAGGCCGGGCATCTCGTGCTCGGCCAGTCTGATCTCCTTCCGTCCGAAGTCGGCAAGGGTCAGGTCGGCAACGCGGTAGTCCATGGGCCCAAGCCTAGAGGCTTCCCACCGCGGCCCGCGCCGCCGATCAGCCGGCGTCAGTGACCGGCCGGCGCCGGGGGCGCCGGGCGGGGGGCGGGCACGTAGTCGGCGTCGTAGAGGTCCGGCTCCAGGTAGAGGCTGGACACCATCGGCTCGGCCGCCCGGATACTGACCTCGGCGCGGTTGATGGCGGCGACCACGTCCTCGGCGCTGGTGCTGGCCCTGACGCTGATCTTCGCCGCGACCAGCACCTCCTCGGGACCCAGGTGCAGGGTCTTCATGTGGATGACCCGCTCCACCCCCTCGGTGCCGTTCAGGGCCTCCTCGATCCGGCGCCGGGACTCCGGGGTGGCCGACTCCCCCACCAGCAGGCTCTTGGTCTCCACGGCCAGGGTGACGGCCACCGCGACCAGCAGCAGTCCGATGAAGGCGGTGCCGATCACGTCGAACAGGCCGTTCCCGGTGAGCAGGGTCAGACCCACCCCCAGCAGGGCGAAGGCGAGCCCCAGCAGCGCGGCGAAGTCCTCCAGCAGGATCACCGGCAGCTCCGGGGCCTTCGCGGCCCGGATGAAGCGGGACCACTTCTGGGTCCCGCGCGACTTGTTCGACTCCCGGATCGCGGTCCGGAACGAGAGCGACTCCGCGATCAGCGCGGCGACCAGGACCACGAGCGGAACCCACCACCAGCGGCTCTCGAGCATCTCGTTGCCGTGGCCCAGCTGGATCTCGTGGTACTTGTGGTACGCCTCGTACAGGGCGAACAGCCCGCCCACGCTGAACAGCACGATGGCGACCACGAAGGCGAAGACGTAGCGCTCCCGCCCGTAGCCGAACGGATGGTCGGGCGTGGCCTCGCGCTTGGCCCGGCGACCGCCCACCAGCAGCAGCGCCTGGTTGCCGGAGTCGGCCACCGAGTGGATGGCCTCGGCCAGCAGCGAGGACGAGCCGGTCAGGGCCCAGGCCCCGAACTTGGTCAGCGCGATGAAGGTGTTCGCCAGCAGCGCCGCCACCACCGCCTTGGTCCCGCCCTCTGCACTCACGGGGATGATCCTGCCAGACTTCCCCAGCTGCGTACGCCGTCGTGGCGCCGGAGACCGGGACCGGTCAGCCCGGCAGGCTCCGGCCGAGCCCCAGCGACAGGTAGACCGAGGCGAACATGCCGCTCTGCAGCAGGGCGGCGTAGCGCTCGACGTCGGAGCCCCGCGAGTGGCTCAGCACGCAGGTGCGCACGTCGTTGCGATCCGCCGCCGCCCGCAGCCGGCTCTGGTCGGCGCGCAGCAGGTCCTCGCGGTTGCCGTCGTCCAGCAGCAGCAGGGTGGGCCGGCGGTCGGCCGACGCGGTGTCCTCGAACGGGTCCTCGAAGGGGTCCCGGACGGTGGTGGACTCGATGATCGGCAGCAGCTCGTCGGCCTCGGCGGCCAGCGCGGCCCGGCCACTGGCCGCCCGCAGGGCCTCGGCCACCCGGCGGCTGGCGCGGGCGGCGAGCACGGAGCCGCCCCAGACCAGCGGCTGGGCGTCGGCCAGCGCCAGGGCCAGGTCCTTGGCGGGGTTGACCGAGACGTCGGCGTACGGGGAGCAGTCCTCGGCGACCCGGTCCATGGCGTCGGCCACCGCCTCCGGCAGCACCTCCGGACCCAGCTGCAGCACGTTCAGGGCGGTGAGGGTGACGATGGCGGCGGCGAGCGGGTCGGCGGTGGCGGTCGGCAGCAGGGTCGTGGACCGCGAGCCCGCGTGCTCGGCGATGATCGAGGACTCGGGGCACGCGATCAGCAGCTGGGCGCCCCGGCGTACGGCTTCGTGCACGGTGGCCACCAGCCCGGCGGGCGCGGCCTCGCTGGCCATCACCACGACCAGGTCGAGGGCTCCGACCCAGCCGGGCAGCCCGTGGGCCGGCCAGGCGACGAAGGGGACGGGGCAGACCGGCTCCAGCATCGCCCGGATGAAGCGGGCCTCGGTGCCCGCGGCGATCACGGCGCGGGGTCGGGGCAGGTCGGCCAGGGCCCGGATGGGGGCGGCGGAGTCCGCGGTCTCCCGCCGGACCCGGGCACCGGCCTCGGCCAGCCGTCGCAGGATGGGGTCGACCGTGGCGAGGGTCTGCGGGTTCTCCAGCGCGGAGTCGTCGAAGTGCGGCATCGGGCTAGTCGTGGTCCGGCCGACGGGCCTCGTCGATCAGCAGCACCGGGATGCCGTCCCGTACGGGGTAGGCCAGCCCGCAGTCCACGGCGAGGCAGACCAGCTCCTCCCGCTCGTGGTCCACGGCCAGGGCACCGTGGCAGTTCGGGCACGCCAGGATGTCCAGCAGCTCAGGGGCCAGTTCGACCGGCATGGGTCCTCCTCGTGGGGTCGTCTCAGTTGTACACGGTGCGCGCCCCCGCCGGCGCGGGGGCGCGGGCGGGTCCGGCGCTCAGCCCCGGATCAGTCGCAGGGCCTCGTCGCGCAGGCTGGCCATCTTGTCCTGGGTGCGGGCCTCGACGTTGAGCCGCAGCAGCGGCTCGGTGTTGCTGGACCGCACGTTGACCCACCAGTCGGGCCCGGAAACGGTCAGCCCGTCGACCCGGTCCTGCTCGCCGCGGCCCGCGAACGCGGCCGCCACCCGGTCCATGATGGCGGGGGCGTCCTCGACCCGGGAGTTGAGCTCACCGGAGGCCACGTAGCGGGCGAAGCGCTGGGCCAGCGCCGACAGCGGCTCCTCGCTCGAGCCGACCAGGGACAGCACGTGCAGCCCGGCCAGCATCCCGGTGTCGGCACCCCAGAAGTCGCGGAAGTAGTAGTGGGCGGAGTGCTCGCCCCCGAAGATCGCCTGGTGCTCGGCCATCGCCGCCTTGACGAAGGTGTGGCCCACCTTGGTGACGACGGTCTCCCCGCCCTCCTCCGCGACGACCTCGGCCACCGACCGGGAGGTGATCTTGTTGATCACGACGGTGGAGCCGGGCTCCCGGGCCAGCTCCTGGCTCGCGATCATCGCGGTCACGGTCGAGGGGCTGACCACCTCGCCCCGCTCGTCGATGATGAAGCACCGGTCGGCGTCGCCGTCGAAGACCAGGGCCAGGTCGGCCCCGTGCTCGCGCACCGCGGCCTGGGCGTCGAGCAGGTTCTCGGGCTCGAGCGGGTTGGGCGCGTGGTTGGGGAAGGTGCCGTCAGGGTCGGTGTAGAGGCCGATGATCTCCAGGTCCAGCACCCCGAGCACCGCGGGCAGCGTGTGGCCGGCCATCCCGTTGCCGGCGTCGGCCACGACCTTGAGCCGACGGATCCTGCTCAGGTCGACCAGGGAGTGCAGGTGGTCCGCGTACGCCGGCAGCAGGTCCTGCTCGGAGCGCTGGCCGTCGGCCGACGCGGGCACCGGGGTGCTGTGCTGGGCGCGGTCGGCGATCTCCACGAGCTGCGCCGGGACGATGGGCTTCGCCCCCGCCAGGCAGAACTTGACCCCGTTGTACTCCCCCGGGTTGTGGCTGGCGGTGAACATCGCGCCGGGCAGGTTGAGCCGGCCCGAGGCGAACCAGAGCTCGTCGGTGCTGGCCAGCCCGATGTCGATGATGTCGGCGCCCCGGGACAGCACCCCCCGGGTGAAAGCCTCCGACATCCGGGGGCTGCTGACCCGCATGTCGCGTCCCAGGACCAGGGCGCCCTCGGCCGCGGTCAGGTCGAGCACGTCGACCAGGGCGGCTCCGATGGCGAACGCGCCGTCCTCGTCCCACTCCGGGCTGTCACCCTCGGTGATCCCGCGGATGTCGTTGGCCTTGAAGATTCCCTGGGTGATCATGCCCAGAACTCTAGGGCTCCGACCCCCGACACAGGGCATGGGCAGGGGCGGGGCACGAAACCGGGGCGGGGCCTCAGGCCCCGGTCAGGCGTCGGGGTCGGCCAGGACGGTCAGATGGCCCCGCCGGCCGAGCTCGACGATGCCCGTACGCCGGGGTGGGCGCTCGTCGGGGCTGGGGGCCGGGTCGTAGGACAGGCCCACCTCCCGTACGGCGTCCGCCAGCGCGAGCAGGTCGTCGGTGCTGGGGTGCGGCTCCTCGTCGTGCGCGAGCCTGATGACCTCCCAGCCCAGGGGCGCGGACAGCAGCTGGGCGTGGTGGGAGCAGAGGTCGTAGCAGTGCGGCTCGGCCTGCAGGGCCAGCGGCCCGAGGACGGCGGTGGAGTCGCTGTAGACGTAGGTCAGCGTGGACATCGCCGACCGTGAGCAGCCTGATCTGGAACAGCGACGCGACCCCATTGGCCAGACGGTACTCCTGCCCGACCGTGCGCGCCGGGACCCCGGGTGGGGTGTCCGCCATCTGGCGCCGCGTCCGGCGGCGACCGGGCCCACCCCCGATACGATGAGGATCATGCCCGACGCCGACCTGCCCCGCCGCGACCGTCGGGACCGGCACGGGCGCGGGATCCGTGGTCCGCTGGCCGTCCCGACGGCCCTGTCCCCGCGGCGCGCCGCCCCGCCGCGGCCCTCGACCAAGTCGGACTTCTTCCACGACGCGGTGCACGGCGCGG
>JAOPXW010000169.1 GCA_025964935.1 Friedmanniella sp.
CTCCGAGCTGCTGTCGGTCGAGTGCTGGGGCGGGGCGACGTACGACGTGGCCCTGCGCTTCATCGCCGAGGACCCCTGGGAGCGGCTGGCCGCGCTGCGTTACAACATGCCCGGCCTCTGCCTGCAGATGCTCCTGCGAGGTCGCAACACGGTGGGCTACACCCCGTACCCGACCAAGGTGACGACCTCCTTCGTGGCCGAGGCCGCCCAGGTCGGGATCGACATCTTCCGGATCTTCGACGCCCTGAACGACGTGGAGCAGATGCGCCCGGCCATCGAGGCGGTCCGCGAGACCGGGACGACGGTCGCCGAGGTGGCCCTGTGCTACACCGGCAACCTGACCAGCCCGAAGGAGGACATCTACACCCTCGACTACTACCTGCGGCTGGCCGAGAGGATCGTCGCGGCGGGCGCGCACGTGCTGGCCATCAAGGACATGGCCGGGCTGCTGCGGCCGCCAGCGGCCAAGAAGCTGGTCACCGCCCTCCGCGAGCGGTTCGACCTGCCCGTCCACCTGCACACCCACGACACCGCCGGGGGCCAGCTGGCCACCCTGGTGGCCGCCGTGGACGCGGGCGTGGACGCCGTCGACGTCGCCAGCGCCCCGATGGCCGGCACGACCAGCCAGGTGCCGGCCTCGGCCCTGGTGGCCGCGCTGGAGGACACCGAGCGCGCGACCCACCTCGACCTGCGCGCGGTGATGGACCTGGAGCCCTACTGGGAGGCGGTCCGCAAGGTCTACAAGCCGTTCGAGTCGGGCCTGCCCGCCCCGACCGGCCGGGTCTACGACCACGAGATCCCCGGCGGCCAGTTGTCCAACCTGCGCCAGCAGGCGATCGCACTGGGCCTGGGGGAGAAGTTCGAGCAGATCGAGGCCATGTACACCGCGGCCAACGCGATCCTCGGTCGGCCGACCAAGGTGACCCCGTCCTCCAAGGTCGTGGGCGACCTCGCCCTGCACCTGGTGGCGGTGGGCGCGGACCCGGCGGAGTTCGCCGCCAACCCGCAGAACTACGACATCCCGGAATCGGTCATCGGTTTCCTGGGCGGCGAGCTGGGCGACCCGCCCGGCGGCTGGCCCGAGCCGTTCCGGACCAAGGCCCTGCAGGGGCGTACGGTCCCGGTCCGCCACGTCGAGCTCGCCGACGACGACTCCGCCGACCTCGACCAGGCCGGTCGGGTCCGGCAGTCCACCCTGAACCGGCTGCTGTTCCCGGCGCCGACCAAGGAGTTCCTGCACAACCGGGAGACCTACGGCAACGTGGCCCGGCTGGACACCCTGGACTACCTCTACGGCCTGCAGCCCGGTGAGGAGCACGTGGTCCGGCTGGGCAAGGGCGTCAACCTGATCCTGGGCCTGCAGGCGATCGGCAGCCCCGACGAGCGGGGGATGCGGACCGTGATGTGCACCATCAACGGTCAGCTGCGGCCCATCCGGGTCCGCGACACCTCGATCAAGGTCGACGTCAAGACCGCCGAGCGGGCCGACACCAGCAAGCCCGGCCAGGTCGCAGCCCCGTTCGCCGGCGTGGTCACCGTCACGGTGGCCGAGGGCGACGAGATCGAGGCCGGGGCCACCGTGGCCACCATCGAGGCCATGAAGATGGAGGCGGCCATCACCGCCCCCGTCGCCGGGGTGGTGCAGCGGCTCGCCATCGGACCCATCCAGCAGGTCGAAGGCGGCGACCTCGTGCTGGTGGTGGCCACCTCCTAGCCCGCACGCCGGGCCCCGGTCAGCTGACCCAGAAGCCCAGGAGGTCCGGGGCCGGTCGTCCCCGGGCGGCCGCCGTCTGGGCCCAGGGGACGAACCCCTCCAGCCAGCCGGCGAGCTGCCCGGTCAGCTCGCGCTGCTCCGCACTCTCGATCTGGGGCATCGCGGCCCGGTAGGCCCCGCCCATCGCCAGCGCCACCTCGTACGGGTGGTAGCCCACGGTCAGGCCGTGGACCGGGATCAGGCTGAGACCGGTGTGGCTGTCCAGCAGGTGCCGCAGCCCGACCGAGGCCGGGGCCCCGCCGCGGGCCAGGGCGAAGTCCAGGTCGTCCAGCGCGACCCCGTTCAGCGCCATCCGGGTGGAGCCCCAGGCCAGCCCGGCGACCAGCGTCTCCAGCAGCCGCCAGGTCGCCCCGGTCCGCTCCGGCGCCACGTAGCCACCGGCCAGGAGGACGTCGAGGTCGTGCGGCTCGGGCTGGGTGGGGGAGAGCACGGGCGCGTCCGGGGCGCGGCGGAACAGCGGACCGAGGGTCCGCAGGCCGCTGCGGCGGGGCGCCGGCGGCTGCGGGGCGAAGGCCCGCCGGGCCAGGTCCCGCAGGTGGTCGGCGTCGGCCGAGGTCGCCCCGAAGACGGCCCGGACCTCGCTGAGGCCGATGGCGTACAACCGGAGGTCGCCCATGGCCCCACGGTAGTGGACCGGCCGTGCGGCCGCGGACGGCCGGGTCGGGACGCGCGGAGTCCCGCGGTCGGGCCGCCGCCGCCTAGTCTGGGGAGCATGAACCCCCGGGTGCGCAGGCTGATCGTCTCCGGCGTGCTCGGTGCCCTGGTCCTGCTCGTGGTGGTGTCCGCCGTGGCCGGCTGGGTGCACTGACGCCCGCCCGGGCCCCCGTGAGCCTCGAGCACGGGGGGTGGCCGTTCGCGTACGCTCCCTGTGCAACCACCAGGAATCGAGGCGCAGATGACCGGCAGCACGACCCTCCGTCGGGTCGGGGTACTCCTCGCCGCGACGGCGCTGCTCGGTCTGGGGCCCGGTCTCGCCGCCGCTGAGCCGACGGTCGCCTTCCGGGTCCGCGACCCCCGCGTCACCTCCTCGGCCGGCCTGGCCCGCGACACGGCCGGATCGGTCTACTGGACGGCCAACGTCGCCGGCACCCCCGGGGTCGTCTACGGGCTGAGCGCGAAGGGGGCGGTCCGGGGGACGCTGAACTTCCGGGCCCAGCCGGTCGACGTGCAGGCGCTGGTCGTGCACCGGGACCGGCTCTACGTGGCCGACATCGGTGACCCGGGGGCGAACCGGGCCCAGGTCAGCGTCTACTACTTCAACTACCCGCGGGCCAACGGCCTCACCGTCACCTACAACTCCCTCGACTTCCGCTATCCCGACGGCCCCCACGACGCCGGAGCCCTGCTGATCGACGACAGCGGCCGGATCTTCGTGGTCACCAAGGGCACCCCCGGTGCGGTCTACGCCGCGCCGACGACCCCCAGCCGGACCGCGACCAACCGGCTGACCAAGGTGGGCGAGGCGCCCGGCTCGGTCACCGACGGCACCTTCCTGCCCGGGGGCGACCGGATCGCCCTGCTCCGGCCCGGCGCGGTCGAGATCCTGGACGCGGCCACCTACAGCCCGGTCACCACAGTGCCGGTCCCGACCACGGCCGTCTCGCTGACCCTCAGCCTGGACGGCGAGACGCTGCTGGCCGGTGGGTCTGGCCCGTCGGCCCCCGTCTACGCGGTTCCCGCAGCCGGGGTGGGGACCGCGACGCCGTCCGCCTCGCCCAGCGCGGCGACGGCGAGCGCGACCGCGTCCGACCCCGGGGGCGGGACGGACCCGGGCACCGACACCGGCACCGACCCCCCCACCGCGAGCCGGCGCGGAACCCTCGGGGCCCTCGGGCTGGCGGCCCTGGTCGCCGTCCTGGCCGGCGTGGTCGTGGCCGTGGCCCGAGGCCGCTGAGCCGCGGCCCTCAGAGGCGCTCGACGATCCAGTCGATGCAGCGGCAGAGCTGGCTGACGTCCTCGGGGTCGACGTTGGGGAACATCCCGACCCGCAGCTGGTTGCGCCCGAGCTTGCGGTAGGGCTCGGTGTCGACGACCCCGTTGGCCCGCAGGGTCGCCGCGATCGCCGCGGCGTCGACCCCCTCGAAGTCGATGGTCGCCACCACGGGGGAGCGGAGCGCCGGGTCGCCGACGAACGGGACCGCGTACGCCGACCGTTCGGCCCACGGATAGATCCGGCGGGCGGAGTCGGCCGTCCGGGAGGCGGCGTACGCCAGACCGCCCCGGCCGTTCAGCCACGCCAGCTGGTCGGCGAGCAGGAACAGGGTGGCGATCGCCGGGGTGTTCAGCGTCTGGTTCTTCAGCGAGTTGTCCACCGCGGTGGCCAGGCTCAGGCTCTCGGGGATCCAGCGGCCCGAGGCGGCGATCTCGGCGGTCCGCTCCAGGGCCGCGGGCGACAGGACGGCCAGCCACAGGCCGCCGTCGGAGCCCAGGCTCTTCTGCGGGGCGAAGTAGTAGACGTCGGTCTCGGCCAGGTCGACCGCGACCCCGCCCGCCGCGCTGGTGCCGTCCACCACCACCAGGGCGCCGGGGTCGGCCCCCGCCACTCGGCCCACCGGGGCCAAGGCGCCGGTGGAGGTCTCGTTGTGGGCCCAGGCGTAGACGTCGGCGCCGGCGACGGCCGACGGCAGGGCGACCGACCCCGCGGCAGCGGTGGTCACGTGCGGCTCGGCCA